>JBBSHD010000088.1:0-7960 GCA_038253455.1 Terriglobales bacterium
AGTGAAGCCGTAAATTGCGCGCGGCGGGAACCGCGCCTTTCAACTCTTCCACCCACGTGGAGCCATCGCGATAAATTCTGCTGTGGGATTCCTGCTCCGAAGGCTCGGCATAAGCCACCACCGCCATCAGCAACAAGCCCGCTAGTAATGCCTGTGAAATCAGTTTCAATTTGACCTCAAATCCTTATTTATAAGTACGAATTAATCAGTGCAACACATCACTTGCGTTCTTCATCGATCAGTTCGAGTCTGGCTGTCAATCTGTTTTATCAATCCATGTCCGGCAGCGAGCCGATCAAGCGGCGGGACTCGGCCCGGATATAAGGGTTCTTGTCGCGAGACGCAAGGTCCTGCAGGGTCTGGCGCACGCTGCTGTCACCGCTCACCGGCTCCAGCAAGCCGATGGCCTCAGACCTGACGCCGGGATTGTTATCGGCCAGCAACGCTTCCAGCACCGAGTCGCGCACACGCGTGTCTTCTTTGATGTATCCGCGCAAGCCTTCCAGGGCTTTCAACCGCACGCCGGGATTCTGGTCATAGCGCAGCGCAAACATCAGGGCTTCGCGAACGTCGCTGGGCGCGGGATTGCGGGTGAGCAGGTTAATGGAATCCATGCGCACGCCCGAATTCAAATTACTGCGCGCCGCCATCAGCAGAAGTTTCTGCACCCTCGGGTCGTCGAGATTTCCAGACACCGACTGCGGCTGCAGGGTGTCGTACTTAATGTCCACCCGGTTCGATGAAGGATCGGGAGTGATATCGCGAATGCCCGCAATGGAAGCCTCGCTGGCATCGCCCGCGGCGGCCGGGATGTGGGCGGGCGCGCCGGAGGTGATCTTGAAGGTGGTGAGGGTCCCCGCGCCAAAGCCAACCATGAGCAGCGCCAAGGTCAAGGCGGGAGCGAGTTTAACCTGGTGCATCCAGCCGGTGAGATCGAGGGCCCATCGGTTCAAGAAACCCGATTGTTCGGTGTTTTCGAGGGCTTCCTGCAGCCGCATGCGGCAATCGGCAAGAAAACTGGGCGACGGCTCGGGCGCTTCGCTGACGAAGCCAGACAGGTCAGCGTGCAACTGGCGGGCCGCGGCCAGGGCGCCTTCACATTCGGCGCAATGGGAGACGTGCTGCTCCAGTTCGTGGCGGGCATCATCCGGCAGCTCGCCATAAATATAAAGATCGATGTTGTTGATGACCATGTTGCAATTCATAGGTTCTTCTTCCTTGGGCCCGCGCTCCATCTTGGATCTGAGCGCATTGATCTCAGCGCATTTCCGAAAGTGAGCTGCGCAATTTTTGCGTGGCCCGGAACAAAGTGTTTTTCGCGGTTTCCTCCGAGGTATTCAACATGTCCCCGATGGTCCGCAGTTTTAATCCCTGGTAATGCTTCAGCTCAAACACCATGCGCTCGCGGGCGGTGAGGTGTTGCAGCGCCTGCGCAATGCGCGCGTTGAGCTCGCGCCGCATAAAATCTTTTTCCGGATGGCTGCCGGCGCGAACATCCGGCACCGAATCCATGCGGTCATATTCCTCACCGCGGGAATCAGTGACCACCGCGGAATCTTCCTTGCGAGTCTTGCGCTTGCGCAGGTGATCGAGACAGAGGTTGGTGACGATGCGGTAAATCCAAGTGTAAAACGAGCACTCGAAACGAAAATTTCCGATGTGCCGGTAGGCCTTGAGAAAAGCTTCCTGGTAGATGTCCTGGGCGTCCTGGGGGGAGCCGCTGATGTTCAAGGCGAGACGCAGCACCTGCTGATCGTACTGGCGCACGAGGGCTTCGAAGGCGGCGCGATCGCCGCGCTGCGCCAGCCGGATCAGCGAAGTGTCATCAACCCGATTCAGGGCTTTGCCTGTCAATCCACCCGCCCCGGCGAGACCCGAGGCCGGAGCGCGGCGCGTGTCCCCCGTGGGTGCGATTCCGTTCCTCATGCCTATGGCTGCTGCTCCCGTCACCCGCCCGCTCCCTCAGCCTAACCGGAAATCCCGGACGGCTGCAATCATTTCGAGCCCGGCGGGATTCAGTGGTTAGGTTTCACGTTGAATATCGTTGCTGAGTTTTGGACGTATTGCAGGACAAATGGTGAGCAGGGCTCACGCCCCAAGCCGGGAGAAGTGGGAGAATCCCGCGGTATGACAATTCCATAAAGCGCCTTCGCTCGCGTAGGCATTTCTGCGCACCTTCGACCGGTTTGATGGCAGAGCAAAAAGATGGCCCCTGCTGAGCGTTAAGCCAGGCAGGGGCCATTTTTTTGACTTGCTACCGCTTCACTATCTATTCTGCGGCGGCAGCAGCAACAGCTTCGGCGTCGACGATCACCTTCAGGTTGGAGGTAACGTCGCGATGCAGCTTGATAGGGACCGTGACTTCGCCCAAGGACTTGATAGGCTCATCGAGCTGAATCTTGCGGCGATCGATGGTGAAGCCCTTGGCGGCCAGGGCATCGGCGATATCCGACGAGGTGACCGAGCCAAAGAGCTGGCCCTTTTCCGCGGTCTTCCTGGTGAAGTTCAGGGTGACCGCTTCGAGCTGCCCGTTCAGAAGCTCGGCATCGGCCTTGTCGCTGGCGGAACGGCGGACTGACGCCGCACGCATCTGTGCAACGACCGCTTTGTTGCTGGCCGTGGCCTCCATCGCCAGCTTTCGGGGCAGCAAGTAGTTGCGCCCAAAGCCGTCGGCAACTTTCACCACATCTCCGCGCGCGCCCAGCTTGGCTACATCTTCTCGCAATATGACTTCCATGTGTTCGGCTCCCATTCCTGACCAAATGTTATTGAACGAATGTGTAATGCCTGCGGTCTCCCCGGCGAAAGGGCCGGGAAACCGCTAAACATCTTTAAGTAACGACCGCCGGTTAGAAGCGGGCGGCAAAAGGCAGCAGCGCGATGTTGCGCGCCTGCTTGATGGCCGCGGTCAGACGCCGCTGGTGCGGGGTGCAGACTCCGGTCAGGCGGCGAGGCACGATCTTGCCGCGCTCGGCCACGAACCCTGACAACAGGCGAACATCCTTAAAGTTGATGGCATCGATCTTTTCGACGCAGAACTTGCAGACCTTCTTGCGGCGAAAGAACTTTCTGCCGGCATCGCTGCGCCCGCCAGCGCCAGCGCCTCCGGCGCCGCCCCGATCAGTGCGCGGCCGCGAGGCTCCGCTGCCGCCCGCGCCTCCGGCATACGGAGGGCGAGGGGTAAATTCTGTGCGTGGGGCCGGGGGTTTCACTTCGTCAGCCATAATTCTCCTTGTACTTCAATATAAGTTGGCAATCTCTCATGTTTCCAGCGATGCTTGTTTCCGCGGCTTACTCAGGCGGTGACCGGGGCGGGCGCTTCCGACGCCGGCGCTTCCGGCGCTGCTTCGGCGCCTTCGGCCGGCGTATCGGTGGAGGCCGGGGTCAAAGGCTTGGGAGCGGCGGCGACGCCCACCGGAGCAACCGGCTCGGGACGGCGCTTGACCTTGGTGGCGCGAATTTTCTTGATCTTGTCGATGCGCTTCTGCTCTTCATCCACGCGCACCGTGAGGAATTTGATGACCGGCTCTGTCACGCGCATGCGGCGCTCCAGTTCATGGATGGCCTTGCCGTCGCCCTCGAGCGTCATCAGCACGTAGTTGCCTTCACGGAAGCCGCGCACAATATAAGCCAGGCGCCGCTTGCCCATTTTCTCTACGCTCTTTATCACGCCACCGGCATTGGTGAAATTGCCTTCGAAGGTAGCCGATTGCTTGTCCACATCTTCCTCCGCCATATCAGGCCGCAGGATGTACATCAATTCATAAGTACGCATTTATTTCTCCGGCGATTCGCCCTGAGTTGCGGTGGCGAAGCGCAAAGTTCTTGTCCGTGCACCGGTGAAGCACCCTATCCGGCGGTCTTGCCGCTGGCCTCGCCCTCTTCCGGCTCCGGCTTGCGATTGAAGCGGTTCATGGCGACCGCCGCTCCCTCTTTCACGATGACATTCACTGCTTCGGCGGCCCGTTCCAGCATTTCATCCACCGCCGCGTACTGGCTCTTCTTAAACTGTGACAACACGTAGCGGGCGCCATCTTTGACCGCATGATCGGGCGCCACACCCAGGCGCACCCGCACAAACTCCTGGCTGCCCACCGCGCCGATGATCGATTCCACCCCGTTATGCCCGGCAGAGCTTCCGCGCTCCCGGATGCGCATAACGCCCATCGGAAAATCCATCTCATCATGAATCACGATGAGGTCGCGGGCGGGGTCAATTTCGATATCCGCCAGCATTTCCCTCACCGCCATTCCGCTGAGGTTCATAAACGTTTCCGGCTTGGCCAGCACCGCGTCTTCACCGGCAATCGTAACTTTGCCGATAAGCGACCGCCACCGCCGCCGGTCGATCGTGGCATTGCACTGTTCGGCGATACGGTCCAGCACCAGGAACCCTGCGTTGTGCGGGGTGAACTGGTATTCGATACCGGGATTGCCAAGACCCACGATCAGCTTCACGCGGTTTATTTCTTCTTCTTCTCGGCGCCGGCATCGGCGGCCGAATCCTCCGCATCCTGCTTGCCCTTCTTGATGACTTCGGGCTCGGCAGCGGCCCCGGCCACAGCAGCGGCATCAGCCACCACTTCAGGCGTGGCCACCTCTTCTTCCTTGACCGCCGTGATGTGCGCCACCACCTGGGATTCGGCGCTGAGGATCTTGATTTTGTCCTGCGGCGGCAGATCGGCCACGCGGATCACCTGGCCGAACACCAGGTGCGAGACATCCACATCGATGGCGTTGGGAATATCGCCCGGCAGACATTCGATTTCCACTTCGCGCAGGATCTGCTCCAGAATTCCGCCCTGCTGGGTGACGCCTTCAGGAATTCCCTGCAATTCGACGGGAACGCTGACTCGCATGGCCTTGTCCATGGCGATGCGCTTCAAGTCAATATGCATCAGGCTGCCCTTGATGGGCTCATACTGCGAAGCCACCACCATGACTTTGGATTTTTCTGTCCCCAGGTCGAGGTCGAAAATCGTGTTGTGGCCGGATTCGGAATGCAGGATCTTCATGATCTGCCGGGGATCGATATCGACGGCAATCGAATCCTGGCTGGCTCCATACACCACCGCGGGGATGCGGCGTTGCTTGCGCAGGCGGCGGGCTTCGTTCTTGCCGCGCGACGCCGCTTCGCGGGTCTTGCCTTCGACCAGCTCTGATTTCTTCTTTTCCGTCTTCTTGTCGGTGCGGGCAGCTGACGCCGCGGCGTCGGTTTGCGGTTTTTCTATTACCGGGGCTGTGCGCATGATGTTCTTTGTTCCTTGCCAGTTAAATTTTTTATTTCCGTTGCAATTTGCCAACTCTGGTGTTGCGCTACGACTACAAAAATAGCCTGCTGATCGAAGTCTCTTCGTGAATGGACTGGATGGCCCGGCCGATGAGGCCGGCGATGCTCAGCACTTTAATCTTGGGTTCGCCGCTTCCCGCGGCGCTCAGCGGCACCGTGTTGGTGACTACCACCTGCGCCAGCCGGGAATTGCCGATTCTTTCCACGGCGGGCCCGGAAAGCACGGCATGCGACGCGCAGGCGTGCACTTCGCTGGCGCCCGCTTCCAGCAGGGCATCGGCGGTTTTCACCAGCGTCCCCGCGGTATCGATGATGTCGTCGATGATGAGACAGGTGCGTCCCTTGACGTCTCCGATTACGTTCATCACCTCGGCCACATTCATGTCGGTGCGGCGCTTATCCACGATGGCCAGGGCGGAATCCATTTTCTTGGCGAAAAATCGGGCGCGTTCCACGCCGCCGGCGTCCGGCGAAACCACCGTCAGATTGGGCAGTTGCAGCTTGCGGAAATAATCCACCAGCACCGGCGAAGCGAATAGATGGTCCACCGGAATATTGAAAAAACCCTGTATCTGCGGAGCATGCAGGTCAACCACCAGCGCGCGATTGGCCCCCGCCGTGGTCAGCAGGTCGGCCATCAGTTTGGCGGAAACCGGCACCCGCGGACGGTCTTTGCGGTCCTGCCGGGCGTATCCGTAATAAGGAATCACGGTGGTGATGCGCCGCGCGGACGCGCGCTTGAGCGCATCGATCATCAGCAACAACTCGATGATGTGCTGGTCAACCGGAAAACAGGTTGGCTGAATTACGAACACGTCGGCGCCGCGCACGTTTTCCAGAATCTGCACATAAACTTCGCCATCGGAAAAACGCGTCAGATGAGATTGCCCTCGCGGCATTTCCAGGAACGCGCAGACTTCGTCGGCCAGGGCCTCGTTGGCGCTGCCCGAAAAGATCTTGAATTTATCTTCCCGCGGGCCACGCATCGGCTTGCGTTCCCCTTTGGGTTGGGACGTACTCGACGGCTTCGGGTTGTCGGTCGTGCTTTCCGATATCGCCATTTGTTTTAGCCCCTGTCTCAAGAGTTCCGGTGCTGCCCTGAAGCTAGCGTATCTTCCCGCGATCCCTGCGCCGCCCTGGCGCTTTTCAGGTTTACGGTTGCGGCCGATCTGGCTGGGCGGCTAGGAGTCGAACCTAGACAAAGTGCGTCAAAGGCACTTGACCTACCATTAGTCGACCGCCCAAAAACCTTTGGCTGCGTCCCCGCGTCGAGCCTTACTTTTGCGCTACCAGCATGCGGCGCTGATATTCCTCGCGCGATAAAAAGCTTGAGGCCCGCGCTTTAATGCCTCGGCGCTGCAAGTGAACTACTGCATCCTGGGCGGCGGTAGTAGAGCTAAAAAGCCCGAAAATCGAGGACCCGGAGCCTGATAATGATGTATAACCCGCGCCGCTTTGCTTTAACACGCGCTTTACTCGAACCAGTTCGGGACGTTGCAGAAAGACGACTTGTTCAAAGTCATTTGCAATCCCGGTACGGACTAGGTCGAGAAGCAGTGCCTCGGCCCGGTTCCTGCCTCTTGCAGAAACACCGGTGTGGGAACGACCCAGCCAGGCGGAAATTGTTCGGCTGAATGACTTTATTCTATCGGAGGGCGGGTCCTCAGTCAATTTGGACTGGCTGGGATTTGCGGTGCGCCGGGCCCCGGCTCGGGTCGGGAGCTCGTCCCAGTCGCGAAACGCCTGCGGGGTGGAGATTCCGCACTCGGGGAAGGCGATCACGCACGCCATTTTGGGCAGGTCAGGCAGGGGAAACACCTGTTCCCCGCGACCGGTTCCCAGTACTGCGCCGCCCACCAGAAACAACGGCACATCGGAGCCAACTCGTTCTGCGATCTGCAAACGATCGGCGGCATCTAGCTCTTTGCGCAGCAGGTGTTCAATGGCTACCAGGGTGGCAGCAGCGTTCGAGGATGACCCTCCCAGGCCGCCCTGCAATGGCAAACGCTTATCGATATCGATCTTCACTGAGCCTCGGCGGCCGAAGGCCCGCATGACTTCCATCGCCATCCGCCAGCAGGTGTTGGTTTCGCCGGCGGGCACGCGGGCGTCCTGGGACGTGACTTCCACCGAAGAGCTTGCCGCCGCTCTGCCGATGGAAACATGCACCAGGTCGTGAAGCCCGATGGTCTGATAAACAGTGGCTAGTTCATGGAAACCGTCAGGCCGCGCGGGTCCGATGGCGAGCCCGATGTTGATCTTGGCGAATGAGCGAACGGTGACCGGCATGCTTGCGGGGATTGTAACAGTGGGGGTGGGTACTCATCTGGCCCTGGAAATGCAGCCATGGGAACATCTATGAATGTGATGCTATAATGCATCACATGAAGACCGCATCGGTAAGAGACCTAAGGTACGAATTTTCTAAAATTGAGGGAATGCTTCGCGAAGGGGAAGTGATCGAAATCACCAAGCGGAAACGAGTGATCGCCCGCTTAATTCCCACCCCGCCACCAAAAGCCCCGGCCAAACTGCCAAATTTTATGGAGCGTCTACATGAAATCTATGGCACAAAGGCAATGAAGGTAAGCGGTGCTGAGCTTCTCCGGCGAGAGCGAAACCGAGAGTGAGCATTTATCCCGACACAAGTTTCCTGGTTTCTCTTTATAT
>JBBSHD010000089.1:0-7952 GCA_038253455.1 Terriglobales bacterium
CGTGGGAGTCACCTTCACCTTTTGAAAGCCATTGGCCACATAGAGGCCTTCGATGGCGGCCGTGTCGCGCCGCACCAGCGATTGGCTGAACAAACCATGGCGGTTCAGAATGTCGGCGGCCTGCATCTGCATGCGCTCGTTGATGACGTCGCTGTCGAAATACTTATTGCCTTCAATGTCGACCGTGGTCAGCTTGCTCAATTCACCGCGATCAACTTTATAGACCACAGTTTCGCGGTCACCCGCCGGCTCACTGCTGCGGGAGTAAGCGACTGTCGCTTCGAACCGTCCCTGGGTCTGCAGGTAGTCGCGAATATTGTTGCCGCCTTCATTCAGCAGGTCGTCATCGATTGCATTTTCCTCGTAAATGGGGACAAATTCCTGTATCAGCGACTTGCTCAACTTGTAGCCGTCAACTTTTACGTCAACGATAGGCCCGCGCTCGATGTGGAAGGCGTAGTCCACCGTGTTCGTGGCCGGTTGGTAGATGCGATCGGTAATTGAGACCTGGGCGGTAACCCGGTTCTGTTTCTTGTATTTTTTGCGCAATCGCTGCAGCGCGCTTCGCGTGCGCGCCACGGCAACGTGCTTTCCCGGTTTCATGTGGGCAATGCCGGCGATCTGTGAAACGTCGAGCCCCGGCGTACCCGTGACCGTGATTTTTCCCACCCGGGCCTGGTGGCCAGACTTCACGTAGATGTGCAAGTTCACTTGCTGGTCAGCCGCTTGCCAGTCATAGTCGCTGGTTACGGTGGATTGGAAATAACCGTTGTCCTCCAGGACTTTTGTCATGTTCGCCAGGCCGCGCTGCAGGTTCTGCTGGGTGAAAAGTTGTCCCAGCTCCAGTTTGAGGGAATGAATCAGCTCGCCCTCCGATGGAGGTCCCGGCGCGCCATCGAGGCTGATGGAGCCAATGAAATAATTTCCCGAAGTAACAAACGTCAGGTCCACCTGGTTGGCGGCTGGGCTCGAAGCCTCGACCTGCAGGTCAGCAAATTGCCCGGTGGCATACAGGGCGGTCAGACTGGCGCGCACCTTGGCTTTATCCAGAGGCTGGCCCACCTCCTGGGTGACCAGCGCGCGCGCTTTGGTAGCGACGTCACCGGTGATTCCGCGAAATTGAATGCTGTGGACGATCGCTCCCGCGTAGAGTCCCACGGCGGGCGTTTTGGCAAGGGCGTCAAGTGAAGGCGTGCCGGGAGCCGGGCTCGTGGCCGCGGGTGTTCCCGCCGGCTGCGGGCTGGAAGGGGGCGCCGGTGAGGTTACCGTGGTTGCGGGAGCGCCCTGAGCATCGCTCGCCGGATTTGCGAGAGAGGAACCGGAAGGCGGTTGGGCAAGGGCCAGGTCTGCTTCCGGGGACTTGACCAGGATCAAAGGATTCCCAGACGCAAATGTCTGGACGCTCAATGGCGCCATCAGCAGCCCTGCACAGACTGCGAGCTTCATCGAGCCGTGTTTCAGCAAACAATCTCCTTCAGCTCAGCATGCCGGCGCCGGTGTCCGACGGAGTGTAGTTCGATGCCGCGCCACTCGCGTCTGTTGCCGGTTTCACGCTGGCTTGACCAGTACCAGGGAGTCGGGGAGCACCTTCGGACGAGACCAATTACTTTCGTAATCAAACAGGGTAAGAGATGCCTTATTTGTCTGGTTTTGTACCGGGATTACCGGTCTTTGCACCTATAATATGGAATATTATCCGATAAAAATCCATTGCAACCGCTCTTACCCACGCCTATACTTTGCCTAACTTGCGAATCGATTTTGCGCTGAGCTCCCCCCCGGGGAAACCCTGCCACAGCCGCAAATCTACCGCGATAAATCAATCTTAAATACCAGAGTTCATGATACCGCAATCCCTAATTTCGCAACGCGCTGCCCGCCGGGTTCCCCGCAAACTTTCATCGACTATTCTAGGCGGCTGCCTGGTTTTGGGTATTTCCATTTGCGCCGTGGCCGGAGATACCACCGGCATCACCGGAGTCAGCGAAGAAGGCCGCATTATTTTCCGTAACGATGAAGCCGCGCCCAAGCCGGAGTTTAAAGCTGTGGCCGCGGCGCCAGCCAGCCCGGTCAGCAAAACTGTTCGGGGCGTCACCCGCAAGACCGCTCGCCGCGCAAGCGCCAATCGCACCGCTGCCGGCAGCGCCGAAAGAATTGACGCCACCGCCAACCTTCCCCAGATCTCGGCGCAGCTTGTTCCCCGGCAGGCTCCCGGAGACCTGGTGTACTGGAGCAGACAGGAGCGTCGCTGGAAGCAGGTTCCCCGGATTTCCAATGCCACCATGCGCCGCGCGTTGTCAGCCGCCACCGAGATTCGGGCCGCTCAATCGCCGCAGCGAAATGCGCGCGCCGAGCGGGTTTCGAACCGGCCGCTGGCGGCTTCCATCTCCGGGTCCAAGCTCGATGCCGCGATCGATGAGGCGGCAGCACGCCACCAGGTAGATCCTGACCTGGTGCGGGCGCTCATCCAGGTGGAATCAAATTTTAATCCGAAGGCGCGGTCACCCAAGGGCGCCATGGGCTTGATGCAGCTGATGCCCGCCACGGCGCGTTCCTTGAATGTGCGCAACGCCTTCGATGCCCGCCAGAACCTTGATGGCGGAGTGAAACATCTGGCCGGCCTGCTGCAGAATTTTAACGGCGACGTGTCACTCTCGCTGGCCGCTTATAACGCGGGCGCGGGCGCGGTGCAGCGCCACAACGGCATACCTCCTTATGCCGAAACCCAGAACTACGTTCGCAAAATTACCGCCCTTTACGGGCAGCACGGCACGCCGATGATCTCGTCTTCTTCACCGGCGGCCGCCCCAATCCGCATCCTGCACGACGCTTCCGGCCACACTCTCTTCAGCAACGCCGAGTAGCGGGGTCTACACAAGTCAACTTGACGATTCGGTTTTTAATGACACAATGAAGTAGAACCGAAGGACTTGACCACCCTGCCCAAAAACCGTCTGCAAGGGGCCTTGGCCGGCGCCCTGCTCTTATCCCTATTATTGCCGGCGCCCGCTCTGGCTATTTCGCGGCCGCGTCGCGCTGCACTCACTCAATTCCAGACTGCCGAAAAAATGCGCGAGGCCCTGAACGGCTTGCCCGCCTCGCAACGCTCGGAGCGCGATTACCAGCGCGTGGTGGATGCTTATCGCAAGGTTTATTTCACCTCCGCCAGCTCAGCTCGAGCCGATACCAGCATTATGGCGGTGGCCGAGCTGCTAACGGAAATGGGCCGCGTATTCAAAGATGAAAAGCGCTCGCGCGAGGCCATCAGGCAATACCAATTCCTGGTGAAGGAATACCCCACCAGCAAGCTGCGCTATGACGCCGTCTTCACGGTTGGCCAGGTTTACAAGGATGACCTGAATGACCCGGCCCGTGCCCGCGAAGCCTTCCAGAGTTTCCTCAAATTTAACCCGCGAAACCGGCTGGCGCCGCAGGCCCGCGAAGCCCTGGCTGAGCTCGATCGTCCGGCCGCGCCGCGGATGAATGCCGCCGCGCCATCCGCCCAGGCAGGCGCGGGCGAAGTGCGCGAGGTCAACCACCCCCAGGACAGCAGCCTGGCTGCCCGCGCGCGCCATGGCGGCAAGCTTCCGCTGATGACCAACGTGCGCCACTGGTCCACTCCCGATTACACCCGGGTGGCCATCGATCTTGAAGAAGAAGTGAAGTATGAGGCGGGACGGGTTTCATCTCCTGACCGCATATTTTTTGATCTGCACGACACCAAACTTGCGTCCACCCTGGCGGGCAAGTCATTCGACGTGGAAGACGGGTTTCTGCATCGCATCCGGCTGGCGCAATACACGGCCGATACCACGCGCATCGTGCTCGACGTGGATGAAGTTTCAGAGTACTCGGCATTTTTTCTGCCCAATCCTTACCGGCTGATCGTCGATATTCATGGCAAGGTCCCGGAGAAGACCCTGGTCGCCGAAGCGCCCGCGGCGCGCAACCGGACGCCGGCAAAAGATGCGGCAGTGAAAGACGCGCGTGCCGGAAAGCCCGCGGGCTCCTCCGAGGTCTTCCCTACAGAAAATACCCAGCCCGCAAATCCGGGGAACCAGGCGGCAGCCAATGAAGGCGCCGGCCGCGACATTTCACCCATGGCTCCGGTGGACGTGACCTCGCCGACCGGTCACGCCAACAAGAAATCGAAGACCACCAAGCCGGCCAGCGGCGCGCCTGCCACGCCCCCCGTCACTGTGGCTCCGCCGCCGGTCAACAGCCAGGCGGTTGAAGTCGCCGCTATGACCGAGCCGGGGGTGAAAGACACCGCCAAGCCGACCACCAAGCCGACTTTCGAATCAGTTTCCCCCAGGTCGAAGAAGCGACGATCGAAGCCCGAAGATGCGGTGCTAACCCGCGAAGCGCAGCCCACCGCCGAAGGCGAGCGATCGCTCGTTCGCGCCCTGGGATTAAAGATCAGCCGCATCGTCGTCGATGCCGGACACGGCGGACATGACACCGGCACCATCGGCCCAAACGGCCTGCAGGAAAAAGACCTGGTGCTCGACGTCGCCCTGCGTCTGGGCAAATTGCTTGAGGGCCGCATGGGCGCCGACGTCATCTATACCCGTGACGACGACACCTTTATCCCCCTCGAAAGCCGCACTGGGACCGCCAATCGCGAGCGCGCCGACCTTTTTATCTCCATCCACGCCAACTCCAGCCGGGACGCCGGTGCGCGCGGGGTTGAGACCTACTATCTGAATTTCACCAGCTCGCGGGATGCCCTTGAAGTAGCGGCGCGCGAAAACGCTGTCTCCGAGACCTCCATCCACGAGCTGCAGGACCTGGTCAAGAAGATCGCACTCAAGGACAAGATCGATGAGTCGCGAGAGTTTGCCATGGACGTTCAGAATGCGCTGTACCTGGGTATTGCCGGCCGGCGCTCCGGCATTCGCGATCGCGGGGTCAAGAAAGCGCCTTTCGTGGTGCTGATCGGCGCCAACATGCCTTCCATCCTGGCGGAAATCTCGTTCGTCAGCAATCCCGAGGATGAAAAACGCCTGCAGACACCGCTCTATCGCCAGAAGATTGCGGAATCGCTGTATCGCGGAGTGCTGCGCTACGCCAGTGGCCTCAGCGGCGTCAAAGTAGCATCCAAAACCGCCGATTCCCCCGGCCAGTGAACCTTTCCCGCGTCCGCGGTGTCTAGTATCCTTGTAATCGAAGCCGCTGAGCGCCAGTCCCTGCCCAACGCCTCGATCCTGCCCATTGCAAGGTGATTGCTCTTGAAGAAAAGCTTCCTGTTGCTGTTGATGGCAGTGGCCGCTGCGCTCCCCGCGGTTTCCGCGCAGGCGGTGAAACCTGCACCGCCGCCCATCCCTGCCCATCGTGAGGACATACTTCCCTCCGCCTTCGCCGGGTGGGAAATCGGTCCCGACGCAAAAACCAGTGACGACCCAAAGATTGCCGACCCCGCCGACCCAGCGGTCATGAAGGAATATGGGTTCAAGGATTTCGAATCCGCCACCTACTCCCGCAACCAGCGCAAGATAACGGTGCGCGCGGCGCGTTTTGCCGATGCCTCGGGAGCGTACGGCGCCTTTACGTTTTACCGCGACCCCCGCATGCAGCCGGAAAAAATCGGCGACGCCGCTGCTTCGGCCAACAATCGCATCTTGTTTTCCCGGTACAACATTCTTCTCGACGTAGTGATCGAAAAAATCACCGCCATGTCGGCCACTGACTTACGCGAGCTGGCCGACAACCTGCCGCGCCCCGCTGCCGAGGCCGTGACCCTGCCTTCGCTCACTAATTACCTGCCGGCGCGAGACGCCGTAAGCAATTCGGAAAAATACATCATGGGGCCGATTGTCCTGGAAAAAATGCATGCCCCGGTGCGGTTCTCCCTGGTCGATTTCTCATCGGGCAGCGAGGTGGCGCTGCAGGATTACTCAACCTCGCTGGGAAATGCGACTCTGATGGTGATTTCATATCCCACGCCGCAAATCGCCGCCGCCCATCTCAAGACCATCGAGGACTGGAGAAGTGCATCGTCCTCTCAGGCGGCCCGAAGCCCATCTTTAACTTCACCCGCGGTGCCGGGTTCGGCTCCAGCTCCGGTGCCGGTCACCCTCACCGGTGAGTTCCAGGTGAAGCGTTCCGGACCACTGGTCGTGGTCGCCGCGGGACAAATGTCAGCGCGCGAGGCCAAGTCCCTGCTGGGCGGAGTCCATTACGACGCCGACGTCACCTGGCATGAGGACGCGCATCTCGGTCCGCAGGATAACGTAGGCGGATTCTTGATCGCGCTCATCTCCCTGGTGGCGGTCGTCATTTTTATTACGTTGGTAGCCGGGGTGGCCTTTGGCGGGATCAGGATTTTGGCGCGAAAGTTCTTTCCCGAACGGATCTTCGACAAGCCCGAAAACGTGGAGTTCATCAGGCTGAACCTGGAGGAATAAACCCCCTTCTTTTACCCCTAAGTCAATAATAGGGATGGAGTTAGCTCTTGACCGCGACTGAAAAGTGACAAAATATGTCATTTTTATTAGAGGGAACATTTATTGTAAACTATTGAAAACAAAGAGATTTAACTTGTTTAAAAGGCTTGACACCCCAGTTCATGGGTCATAAGATTTTCCCAGAAAGTTTCGATGGTTAACCTCCGTTGGAACTATTCTCCCTTGAAAGAGAAAGCCGCCCAAGTTGCCGGGCGGCTTTTTCGTTTTACCGATACGACGCAACTAAACGCAGGCCGGGCATTCCAGTTTTCGATCAGCACTAGAGGGACGGGTGCCGGACGTTACTTGACTTTGGTATGGGGGCGCGCTACCTTCGCGGGAATCCCTCTCGGGGTTATGAGGAGATTGATTGGCTAACCAGCGCATTGTCACATTCACCACCGATTTTGGTTTGAACGATCACTACGTCGGAGCGATGAAAGGCGTAATCCTGAACATCAACCCTTCCGCCGTGATCATCGACATCTGCAATGCGGTGCGGTCCTTCGATCTTCTGGATGGCGGCCTGGTGATTGCCCAGGGATCGCGCTACTACCCCCATAATACGATTCACCTTGTGGTGGTTGACCCCGGAGTAGGCAGCGCACGGCGTCCTTTGCTGGTTACGACCGAGCGCCATTTTTTTCTGGCGCCCGACAACGGCATTCTTTCGCTGGTTTACGAGAATGAGGAGCGGCTTTCGGTTCGGCATATCACCGCGGACCACTATTTCTTACAACCGGTCAGCCATACCTTCCATGGCCGTGACATTTTTGCCGCGGTTGCGGGATGGCTCAGCAAGGGCATGGAAGCCGCCAAGTTCGGCGAAGAGATCACCGATTTCGTTCGCTACTCCGCGCCCAAGCCCAAGGCCCTGAACGACAAACTGATGAAGGGCGTGGTCCTGAAGACCGACAAGTTCGGTAACATGGTGACCAATTTCACCCCGCACGATATTCCCCAGATATTCCAGGCCAACCCGCCGGCCTTCAAGATCCTGATCGGCAAGGGCGAGGCCCGGACCATACGCACCGCCTACTCGCAGGGCATGCCGGGAGAGATATTCGGCGTCCTGGGCAGCATGGGATATTTAGAACTGGCGGCGAACCGCGCTTCGGCGGCCCAACTGACCGAGGCCGATAAGGGCAGCGATGTGGGCATCCTGCTGGGCGATGCCGCGGCCGCGCCTGGCTCCAGCGAAAGCTGATTCCGCCCCGCGGCCTTGGCCTGCTGAAAACCGCTCCCCTGAGATTTTGAAAGGACCCCCATCATGACCACCACGGACCGCACCGCCATCGTCTTCGGAGTCGCCAACAAGCGCAGCATCGCCTGGGCCATCGCGCAAGGATTGCACGCCGCGGGATACCGCCTGCTCATCACCTACCAGAGCGAGCGCCTCGAAGAGGAAGCCCGCCACCTGATCGCGGCCCTGCCGGGTGCGGAAGCCTACCGCTGTGACGTTACCAATGATGAAGAGATCAAGCGGCTGTTCACCGAAATCCAGGA
>JBBSHD010000090.1:0-7944 GCA_038253455.1 Terriglobales bacterium
ACTTGGGGATACGACCAGCAGGGAGTGTGGGTTGACCAGGGCTGCCGCGCCGACTTTACCGTGCTGGCCGCAAACGGTTATCCCAACAATGGATATCCACAGAACGGATATCCCTCGAACGGATATCCGTCGAACTCGGGCTACGGGCAGGCCACCACCTTGCGCTGCGAATCGAATGACGGCAACCGTCACTATTGTGCCTCTGATACCCGCGGCGGCGTCACTTTGTCGCGGCAGATCAGTGATTCGGCATGCATCCAGGGCTCGACCTGGGGATTTGATCAACGAGGCGTCTGGGTAGACCAGGGATGCCGCGCCGACTTCACCGTGCTGTCTGCCAACGCCGGAAACGGCTACCCGTCGAACACCGGGTATGGACAGCCAACCCGGGTTCGTTGTGAATCGCGCAATAACTCGCGCCAATATTGCCCGGCTGACACCAGCGGGGGCGTGACCTTGTCGCGCCGCATCAGCGGTACCTGCCGCCAGGGATCGACCTGGGGATATGACCAGCGAGGCATCTGGGTTAACCGCGGCTGCCGCGCCGACTTTACCGCGCTGTCTTCCAATGCCGGCTATGGAAATCCCAACCCCGGTTATCCCAACCCTAATAATCCCAACTCCAACTATCCCAACGCAGGTTATGGGCAAGCGACCACGTTGCGTTGTGAATCCAACGACGGCAACCGCCACTATTGCGCCTCTGATACCCTCGGCGGCGTAACTTGGTCGCGGCAGTTCAGTGATTCAGCATGCGTCCAGGGCTCAACCTGGGGCTACGACCAGCAGGGCGTGTGGGTCGATCGCGGATGCCGCGCCGACTTTACCGTGCAGTCCGCGGCCAACAATGGCGGAAACCCCAACTATCCTTATTCGGGCGCCACCACCACCATCCCCGCGGGCACCGAGATCGATGTCCGCAGCAACGAAACCATCGATTCGCAAACTGCCGCTCCCGGTCAGAGATTTACCGGGGTCATCGGCAACGACGTCCGCGACAGCAGCGGAGGGGTCGCCATCGCCCGCGGATCTGATGTGCAGCTCGTGATCCGCAGCATCTCCACCTCTGACCTGATTATCGACATCGACTCGCTGGTAGCCAATGGACAACGCTACGTGGTCAGCACCACCGACCTCGAGCGCAAAGGACGCCAGGGAGTTGGCGCCAACAAGCGCACCGGTGAAATGGTGGGCGGAGGAGCGGCGCTGGGGGCAATTATCGGGGCCATCGCCGGCGGAGGCAAAGGAGCGGCCATCGGAGCGTCGGTGGGCGCAGCCGCAGGCGCCGGCGGGACTGCCGTAACCAGGGGCCGCGACGTAAAGGTTCCCGCGGAAACCATGCTGAAATTCACCCTCGACCAGGACCTGCGCATGCAGTTGTACCGCTAGTCCTTCACCCGTATTGCCCGCGCAACCGGGCTACTAAAACGCCACCCATTCAGGGTGGCGTTTTTGCTTATCGGGGTCATGGGGAAAAGTCATCATGAGCGTCCGCCCCATTCCCGTAAGCTGAGCATTATTGCTCTATTCCTTCATTCGCTGAGTGTTTCAATGGGCTGTTGCCCCGTCACAGCGAAACCCAAAGAAACCGCGTCATGATCGGTCCGCATAACCTGCTTCATCAGTGAGAGTTTTCGAGGAAGAATCTCGCTGGATTTGCTTTACATATCTTGACGCAAAGCATACATTTCCTTTACAAGGAAATTCGCAGATTTTCACCGGGATTGCTGTTTTCGCGGCGGATTTTCGAATCCGATTTTTCCTGCTGGCCCGGCATATTCAGATTTCACCCAGCACGCCGGCGGACTTCCCGTCATAGGGCAGCCAGCCCTGTGGAATGCATAATCTTGAATATTCTGTTGCCCATTTCCATCCCCAATACGGCCTGTCTGGCAACTGCTGCGACTGCCCAAGCCCTTTCCCGAACCAGGGCATGGGGGAAGTGTGCCGTTTTCGCGGCCCTGGTTTTGGCTTCGTCACTGGCGACCGGCCAGACCCGCCCTGCCAACCTCGGAACCATCCGGCTGGAGGCAACTGACCAGGACCAGCGGCAATTGGGATCGGTTCACGCCGAGCTCAAAGATGCCGCCGGGGCGGTCGTCGGCAAGCCGCGTTCGGCGTCCGGCCATGCCATCGAGTTTGACAGCCTTCTGCCGGGAACTTATTCGGTGACGGTGTCCAGTCCTGGGTTTGAGACCGTCACCCAGGAAAGCATTTCGGTAGCGCCATCGAAAACCGAGGAGATCGTCCTGGTGCTTCGTCCGGCGACCGAGAAGCAGCAGGTTGACGTTGCCGCGGTCGCTGAAAATATTCCTGCCACCTCGTCTTCGGTGGCCGGCCTCGACCGCGATGAGGTCAACCATCTGCCCTCGCATCCCGCCACGGTCGCCGATGCTCTTCCCCTGGTTCCCGGCGTCGTGCGCGCTCCGGATGGCGCGGTGGAAATCTTCGGCGCCAATGAGACCCAGAGCTCGCTGCTGGTGAACAACGCCGACGTCACCGATCCGGCGACCGGACAATTCGGGCCGACGGTGCCGGTGGACAGCGTGGAATCCATCGAAGTGGCAAAGACGCCTTACCTGGCGCAGTACGGGGGCTTTACCGCCGGCGTGGTTTCAGTGGCGACCCGCCGCGGCGGGGACAAGTGGCACTTCGAGTTGAATGATCCCCTGCCCGAATTTCGCATTCGCAGCCTGCACCTGCGAGGCATTAAATCGGTTTCACCGCGATTCACCTTCAATGGCCCGCTGATCAAGAACCGGCTTTTTCTCGCGGAAAGTATCGACTACAGTTTGAGCAAGAGTTCCGTGCTCACCCTGGCTTTCCCCTACAACGAGAACAAGAAAACTTCGGTAAACTCGTTTTCGCAACTGGATCTGGTGGTTTCACCGAAGCACATCATGACCGCGACCTTCCACGTGGTTCCCAGCCGCGCCCGGTTCGAGAACCTCAATTTCTTCAATCCCCAGCCGGTCACGCCCAGCCTGGTCTCGCATGATTATGGAGCCACCGTGATTGACCGCCTGGAGACGCGATTTGGGTTATTGCAGAGCACGGTGAACGTGCGCCGCGCCGAAGCCCGCATCATGGGGCAGGGCGCCGAAAATATGGTGCTCACGCCGCGGGGAAACCGGGGAAATTATTTTGGCCGGCAGAACCGCCGGGCAGAGCGCTTCGATTGGATGGAAAACCTGCAGTTTCCCGCCTTCAAGTTCCATGGCGCCCACACCCTGCAGGCAGGACTGAGCGCCGGCTACAGCGTCGACAAGGGAATCTTTCGGCCGCGCACCACTGACGTGACCGGCGTATCCGGCGAGCTGCTGAAGCGAATCGAATTCACCGGGACCGGCCGCTTTAATCGCAATGACTGGGAAACCAGCAGCTTCCTGCAAGACCACTGGGCGTTCAATGACCGTTTCTCGGTGGACCTCGGGGCGCGCTGGGAACGTCAGGATATTACCCAGACCAACCGCGTCGCCCCGCGAGCGGGCTTCTCCTGGAGGCCGTTCCGCGGACAATCCACCACCGTTCGCGGGGGCGCCGGCCTTTTCTATGATCGCGTCCCGCTCAATATTTACGCTTTTAATTTCTATCCCCAACAGATCATTACCAAGTTTGATCCGCTGGGCACTGCGCTGGGCGGACCGCGAAAGTTTACCAACCTCACGCGGGGCCGCAGGCGGGCAAGATTTGCTCCGCCGGTTTCGCTCGAGAACACCAATTATTTCTCTCCCAGCGCGGTGGCCTGGAGCATGGAAATTGAGCACCCGTTGTCGAATTTACTGCTGGTGCGCGCCAGCTACCTGCACCGCGACGGCAGCGGATTGATCACCCTGGCCCCGGCACTGGTGGCGGGCCGCGACGCGTTGGTGCTGGGCTCTGGTGGCAGATCGCAATACCGGCAGCTCGAGTTCGACGCGCGTCTCTCGCTGAAGAAAGAGCGGCGTCTTTATTTTTCTTATGCGCACAGTATGTCGCGCGGCGACTTGACTGACGCCGCCGCCTTCCTGGGGAACTTTCCCCAGCCCGTGGTGCATGCCACGCAGTTCACCAATACCGAGGCCAGCGTGCCCAACCGCCTGCTGGTGTGGGGAGATTTTGCCCTGCCCATGAAGTTCCGCGTCTCTCCGCTGCTGGAAAGCCGCACCGGGTTTCCCTATGCGGTACGCAATGTACTGCAGGAATACGCCGGCACCCCATACTCCGACAAGACTCGCTTCCCCACGTTCTTGTCAGTCGATGCCAGCCTGGCCAAGGATTTTCAAATCACCCAGGCGCATGCCGTCAGGGTGCAGCTACGCGGGTTGAACCTGACCAACCATTTCAACGCGCTGGCCGTGCATGCCAACAACGCCGATCCTAAGTTTGGCCAATTTTTCGGGAATTACAGCCGGCGTTTTCGGCTTGATTTCGATTTTCTGTTTTAGAGGCGATTTAGAGAATGTGCGGCATTACCGGCTTTACCCATATCGACGGCCACTACGACCCTGACCGCATTCACCAGGCGGTGGTTTCGCTGCTGCATCGCGGGCCCGACCAGCAAGGCGTGTGGCAAACCCACTCCGCCTCGCTGGGAGCGACGCGCCTGCGGGTGATTGACACTTCGGTGGGCCCGAGCGCGCAGCCCATGCGCTCCCCCGATAATGATTACGTGCTCGCCTTTAATGGCGAGATTTACAACCATCTGGAAATTCGCCGCGAGCTGGCCGCGCGCGGACACACCTTCAAATCGACATGCGACACCGAAGTGGTATTGCATGCCTTTATGGAGTGGGACAAAGCGTGCGTCGAAAAATTCCGCGGCATGTTTGCCTTTGCCCTATGGCATGAGTCGCAGCGGCGGCTGGTGCTGATGCGCGACCGCCTGGGCATGAAGCCTCTGTACTACAGCATCGTGGGCAGGGACCTGTACTTCGGCTCCGAGCTGAAGGCGATTTTCTGCCATCCCGAGATTGATCGTTCCATCGATATGAACGCCCTCGATTCCTACCTGGGATTGAACTACGTTCCCGGCGCCAACACCCTGGCCCAGGGCATCGTGAAGCTGGGAACGGGCTCGTGCCTGACCTGGCAAAATGGCGATGTCACCGTCGATCGTTACTGGCAGATCCCTCGCGGCGCGAGTTCTTTTCTTTCGTTTAACGAATCCCGCGAGCAACTCGATCTTCTGCTCAATGATTCGATTACCGAACATCTGGCCGCCGATGTTCCGGTGGGTTTGTGGCTGAGCGGCGGCCTTGATTCCTCGACCCTGCTGCACTATGCCAGCCGCTTGTCGGCCACGCCGCTGAAAACATTTTCCATCACTTTTAAAGGACGCGAGTTCGACGAGGCGTCTTACATCCGCGAAATGGCGGCAGCCTATGGGACCGACCATCACGAGCTTGATCTCAATCCCGACACGGCGAGCGCCGGCGTCATTGAAGACCTCGCCTATTATGCCGACGAGCCCAACGCTGACGCGGGCGCGGTGCCCATCTGGTACCTCTCCCAGCTTTCCAAGCAAAATGCGACCGTGGCGCTGAGCGGTGAAGGCGCCGACGAGCTGTTTGGCGGATACGTGACTTATCTGGCCGATTCCTACGCGCGTTATGCCCGCATCGTGCCCAGTGGATTGCGGCGGTTGCCACTGCGCTACGCCAGCCGGTTGAAGGCTTCCGACAAGAAGATTGGCCTGGACTACAAACTGCAGCGGTTTCTGGAAGGCAGCCTGATGGATTCGGCGTCTTCCCACGTATTTTGGAATGGCACATTCTCCCGGCAGCAGCGCGACGCCATGGTCACTACCAAGAACGGCTTCCGCATGCAGGAGCTGCTGGCCACCATGTTCGGCGGAGGCAACGCCAAGCGCTTTATGGCTTTCGACCAGGATTATTACCTGCCCGATAACCTGCTGGCCAAGGTGGATAGAATGAGCATGGCGCACTCGCTCGAAGTGCGCGCGCCTTTTCTCGATCACCGCATCGTGGAATTCGCGGCGGCGCTTCCCCTCGAGCATTGCATACAAGGCAGCCGGCTGAAGGCCTTGATGCGCGATCTCATGCGCGATAAGCTGCCCGCCAGGGTGCTGGCCAAAAAGAAACATGGCCTCGACATTCCCGTGCATGACTGGCTGCGCGGACATCTCAAGCCGCTGCTTCTCGATACCCTGAACCGGAACACGGTGGAACAATCAGGACTGTTTCACTGGCCCGCGATTGAATCGGTGCTGGACCGGCACATGCAGAGAAAGGCGAATTACGGCTACCATCTATGGGGATTGCTGATGCTGTTTCTGTGGACGAAGCAATGGAACATACGATGCAGCCAGGAACTGCCGCTTCTCGAGGAATCCTCCACCGTTTCGGTTTAGACGTTCTTGTCCTGCTGGTGGCTGCCTGCATTTTTCTTCCCCTGGTCGCCAGCCCGCCCCACCTGATGGACGACGTGGACGCGGTGCAGGCGCAGATCGCCCGCAACATGCTGGAAAGCGGGGACTGGGTGACCGCCCGGCTGAACGGCGTCCCTTACCTGGAAAAATCTCCGCTCATTTACTGGATCATGGCGGCGTCGTTCAAGGTGTTCGGCGTCCATGACTGGGCGGCGCGCCTGCCACTTGCCCTCATCAACATCGCGCTGTGCTGGGTGACCGCGCGCTTTGGCGCCTGGGCGTTCGCCCGCCGGGCCGGCGTGTATGCGGGCTCCATTCTCGCCACCTGCATTGGAATGTTTTTATTCACCCGCATCCTGATTCCAGACGCCGCCCTGGTGCTGGCCATCACCCTGGCACTGTGGGCGTTTATGCGCATCGACGAAGATGCCAAGCCGGCGGCATGGCCCGGCTTCGTCATGCTTTATCTCAGCCTGGGCTGCGGCCTTCTGCTCAAGGGACTGGTGGCCGCGGTATTTCCGGCGGCGATCATCCTGCTCTACCTGCCGGCAACCCGCCGCGCCGGCAATCTTGATCGGGTGCGCCACCTGCGCCCCTTCGCGGGATTACTCGTGGTTCTGCTGGTGGCGGCGCCGTGGCATGTGCTGGCCACGTTGCGCAATCCGCCGTTCTTTGACTGGACCATGCACAGCTCGCCCGGCGAGTACCACGGGTTTTTCTGGTTCTATTTCCTCAACGAGCATGTCTTCCGCTTTTTCAACATGCGCTATCCGCGCGACTACAACACCGTGCCCCGCGCCTGGTTCTGGCTGCTGCATTTCGCCTGGCTGTTTCCCTGGAGCGCGACTCTGGTTCCCGCCTTCCGCCACAGCTGTAAGCCCGTGGACCGCGCCGGACGCACCCGGCTGCTGGCCTTGATATGGGTTGGGTTTGTCATGCTGTTTTTTACCTTATCTACCACGCAGGAGTATTACTCGCTGCCCATTTATCCGGCGCTGGCGCTGTTGATCGGCAGCGACCTGGCGGCGCGGGAACGCTACCCGCGCGCCGCCCGCGCAGCGCTGCTGACGATGTTCGCCGCCGGCGCGGGCGCCATCGTTTTTGTGCTGGCCCGCACCGCAGGCTTCGCGGCGCCGGGAGACATCTCCGCGGCGCTCGCGCAAAATCCGTCGCTGTACACGCTTTCGCTCGGCCACATGGGCGACCTCACGCTGCGCTCGTTCGCTTACCTGCGGGCGCCGCTGGGGTTGGCTGCCGTCGCGCTGCTGGTTGGATTGATTGGATTGGCTCGGTCTGGCAAAACCAAAGCGACCGTGGCGGCGCTCGCGCTCACCATGATTATTTTTGTGCAGGCGGCCCGCCTGGCCCTGGTGGCTTTTGATCCGTACCTCGGTTCCAAGCCGCTGGCGGACGCTTTGCTGCACTCGCCGCCGGGAACACTGGTCGAAGGGGACGCCTACTACGCGTTCTCTTCCGTATTCTTCTACACCAATCAGAAGGCGCTGCTATGGAACGGCCGCAGCAACAACCTGGAATACGGTTCCTACGCTCCCGGGTCCCCGCAGGTTTTCATC
>JBBSHD010000091.1:0-7920 GCA_038253455.1 Terriglobales bacterium
ATTTTCCCGTCGACCAACTTCTTGCTTCCTTAAAATGACACTTCTTTACCAGTCGAGTAGTTTCTTGTTTCCTCAAACGACAATTCTTGACCCGTCGACCAGTTTCTTGGTTCCTTAAAAGTTGCTCCTTAATCCAATCGAACCCCCTGTTATTTAGGGGGTTCGTTGGGCGCGGGCTTGTCCTGCGGCTTTCCTTTTACTTCCTTACCCTCGAAGGTTGTCTTCTGTCCTGCGATTTCGGTGCCGAAGTGCTGGTAGTCGAAATACTTGATGATGATGCGGATGCGGATATCTCCGTTGCTGAAATGCAGGGTATCGTCGGCGCGGGTGTAGGTGGGGAACCAGTACTTGCCGTCCACCTGCTCGCGATAGGTGGTGAAGGTGGGAAACAGGTTCTCATCGCCGCCTTTGCCTTTCTTGGTGGGACGGATATCGGGAACGGTCTTGCCGGTGGTTTTAACGATCTGGAAATCGCGGTTGTCCACCCAGATGCGGCCGTCGAAATAGCGCTTTCCCTTTTGAATGCTCTTGGGCGCCACGTCAAATACATAAGTGTCGAGCTCGTCGATTTTTTGCTGGCCGGCATAGATGACGTTGTATTCGTTGACCTCATCGCTGGTGAGAACGAAGGGCAGGCGGTTCTGGATGTCGTCGAAATCCTCACGCGACATGCCGATGCGGGTCAGCGTCGGCTGCGGGGCGAAGACCACGTTTTCGATGCGCTTGGCCTTGTCGTCGAAAAGAATATCGACGGTCTGCTGGTATTCGCCGTCCGGCGTGTCGCCATCGAGGGTCTGAATTTTTACGGTGCGGCGATAAATGTAATTTTCCAGGGCGCCTTTGAACTGCTTTTCCTTGGCGGAAAAGCGATTGATGATCTCTTGCGACGTGATCCCCGCGGGCTGCGCGGTATTAAGAGGAGAATCCCCTTCCTGCGCATGGCTGCGCGCGGGAGCAAGAAAAAGAAGGCAAAGCAGCGCGCTGAACAGGGCTTTACGATAATAATTTTTCATAGAATGCAGGTCTCCAGATCAGGGCAGGGTCACTAAATCTATCCATACTTAGATGTTCCAGAAGGCCGCTGGACGCTGTATTTTTTGCGCAGCCATGCGCCCGGGGGGAAGAGCCTCGCCACGCCTTTGGTCTTTGTTAAAACCCCGGAGGGGGCTACAATCCGGGAAACCTTCCCTCTATGGTTCCAACCTCAGACAAATTACCGGTAATGCTGATGCTGGCCGGGGTTGTCTTTATTTTTTTTTATACCCAGAAACATGCGGTTTCACGGCAAGTCCGGCTCTGGTATTTGGGCTGGGTAGCGCTTTTTATTCATTCGGTTATTCAAGTATGGCAGTCAACCCTGCCGGGCGCGAGCGCCACTTCGTTCGGCCTGGGTATGGCGATGAATTTTCTCAGCCTGGCCCTGCCGCCAATCTTTTTCTGGCTCGCGGTCTCGCTGCTCGCCGACTACGAACGCCGGGGCTGGCCCCTGGTTTGCCTGGTCGGGGTGCCGGCAGCGCTTTACGTGATTCTGTTGGGGTTCGGGGTTTCCAACAAGCTGATTTTTCTTCTCATTGTTGGAATTGTCGTCTTCTCCGAACTGTTGATCCTCTTTAGCCTCAAGCACCGGCCAGGTTATGTCGCGGGAGCTGTGCTGGCCGTGCTGACCGGCGGCGTGGGAGCTGCTTACCAGGTCTTGCGCAGTCATCCAGAGACCGCATTTTTCCTATTCCTTTCCGTAATTTTTGGGTTCAGCGCCATTCAGTACCTGCGTTGGCAACCCCGGCTCAGCGCTGCGGTGGTTACCACTACCACGGGTTTTCTGCTCTGGGCAGCGATTCCGCCCTTGATTTACCTGACCTCGGACAATCCCCTCATGGCCCTGGCCTCAAGCTCGTTGTGGAACCTGCCGGCATTCCTGGTGGCCATCGGGATCATCGTGACCTTGCTGGATGAGCGCAGGCGCGCGGTCGCCATGGTGGTGGAGCGCCAGAGCGCGCTCAATACCCAGATGATGCGTTTCGCCGAGCTCACTTCCCAATTGCTGGGCGGGGCGGAAGTGGGCAAATTTTGCGAGCACGTGGCGGCGGTGATCGCTGAAGCCGCGGAATATAGCCAGGTGCTGATCCTGCTGGCGGATGACCTAGGGCGGTTTCAACCATGCGGGGTCGCCGGAATATCCACAACGGGAATCCGGTTTTTGAAGCCCCAACTGGCCATGTATGGGGTGCGTGAGCTGAATCTTCTTTGCGAGCACGCTCCGCGGGTCGGCCCCAACAGTTTCGCCGCCAGCGTAGCCGGAGAGCTGCGAACTAGAGTGGCAGCAACTTCTGAAACGCAGGAGACGGCGGAGGACCGCGGGGAATTTGAGAAATTCCTGCCAGCGGCGGATGACCCCAGCGATAAGCTTGTGCCGTTGCGCGCCCCCAACACCAACTACCTGGGCTGCATCGTCCTGCGCAGGCCAAGGGCCATGCGGCCGGGCGCGGCGGTCCTGGGGGTTGAGGAGAAAGAGAACCTTGCAAGCATTGAATTACTCGCAACCGATCTTGCCATCGCCCTGGAAAACTCCAACCTGCAACAGCACTTGCTGCGTTCGGAACGCCTGGCGGGGATCGGTCAACTGGTGTCGGGAGTGGCCCATGAACTTAACAACCCCCTGACCGCGGTGATGGGATATACCGAAATGTTGAGGGACCGGGCCGGGAACGAGCAAGACCGGCGGGAACTCGATATCGTGCAACGCGAGGCGTTGCGGATGAAGAACATTATCCAGAACCTGCTCAGTTTCGCGCGGCAATCAAAGCCGCAGCATTCACCGGTGGACCTGGCAACCATGCTTGACGACATTCTGAAACTGCGCGCTTATCACCTGCGCAGCCATCGCATCGTCGTGGAGACCGTGCTGCCGGAGACGATGCCCGTGGTGCTCGCCGATGAGAGCCTGATCAAACAGGTCTTTATGAACGTGCTTAAAAATGCGGAAGAGGCGGTGGACAAGTTGCCGGAAAAACACATCAAGATCAAGGTGATGGTGGAAAATGAAACGGTGCAGATTCAGTTTCAGGATCGAGGGCCAGGATTCAGTAATCTGGACCGTGCTTTCGATCCGTTCTTCACCACCAAGGGCCCGACTGAGGGGACTGGGTTAGGATTGAGTATTTGTTATGGCATCGTGAAGGAGATGGGCGGGGAGATCACGGCGTACAACCTGCAGCCGAACGGCGGGTGCGTTGCGATTGAGCTCCCGGTGCATCATAGTTTTAAGGGGGAGCCGGCGGCGGTTTAGCTGGGTACAAACCGCAACGGCAAGAGCAAATGAAAACGCGAGATCCTTTCGCTCCAACAAGAAGCACCTCGCTCCAGGATGACAAGGGATATGGGGTTCTTGCTCGTCAAATCGTTTTTATGCAACTTCTTGAGGCTGGGCGGAAGGCAAAAACTAAGGTTGCCGCTGCATCTGGTAAATCCGAAATCCTTACACATTTTTGGGAGGGTTCATGCTTCGCAAGTTAATGAGCGCGATGATTTTAATGCTGGCTGCGGTTTGCATGGCAGCGGGTCAAGCTGGGGCAGGGCAGGCCGCTGCGGGCAAGCGGCCGTTTACGTTTGAAGACCTGATGGCGCTGTCTCGTCTCAGTGCATTCACGGTTTCTCCTGACGGCAACTGGGTGCTCATGTCGGTGGTGAATGTGAGCTTGGCCGATAACAAGAAAACGCCGCACCTTTGGGTGGTGGCTTCGAGCGGCGGGGAGCCGCGCCAGCTGACCAGCGACGCCGCGGGAGAAGACCGCGGGCAATTTTCGCCGGACGGCAAGCGGGTGCTGATGGTTTCGAGCCGCGACGGCTCGGCGCAGGTCTGGACCGCGGGATTCGATACCGCGAGCGGCGCGCTGGCCGGCGACTGGAAAAAATTGCCCTCGATTTCGGGCGAGGCGGGGGGAGCGTTGTGGTCTCCCGACGGCAGGAACATCCTGTTCGTCTCCGATGTCTATCCTGATTGCAAAGATGACCTGTGCAACCAGCAGCGCGACGCGGAAAAATCATCCTCCAAGGTGCGCGCCACCATCTTCACCAGCCTGCTGTACCGGCATTGGACGAGCTACACCCGTTACAAGCGCAGCCACCTGTTCGTCGTGCCGGCGGCGGGAGGCACTCCGCGCGACCTGACTCCGGGTGATCACGACGTGCCGCCGTTCAGCCTGGGGGGGCAGGATGACTACGCCTTTTCCCCCGACGGAGCCGAGGTTGCTTTCACCTCTAACCTCGATGAAGTAGGCGCCACCAGCACCAATAACGATGTGTTCATCGTCCCCGCCGCAGGTGGTGCGCCGCGCAAGATCAGCACCAGTCCGGGAAGCGATTCCTCGCCGATGTACTCCCCCGACGGAAAATATATTTCGTTTCGCACGCAGCAGCGCGCCGGCTATGAGAGCGACCGCTTTCGCCTGGCGGCCTATGAGCGCAGCTCGGGGAAAATCTCGATTCTTACCGAGGACTTCGATAACTGGGTGGGAACCACCACCTGGGCGCCGGATTCGCAGCGAATTTATTTTGCTTCAGAGGTTAAAGGCGAATCGCCGGTCTTCTCGGTTCCGGTTGCCGGGGGAAAAGTGGAGCAGGCCATTGGCGACGCCAATGACGACCTGATTTTCCTGCCGCATACCAGCGTGCTTTTATTTTCGCGCGTATCCATGCGCGGCCCCGCCGAGATCTATCGCGTGGACCTGACCGCGGGAACCAAGCCGGCGCTGCAGGCGATCACCCACATCAACGACGCGGTTCTCGCCGCGATCGATCGTCCCATCCTCGAGCCATTCTGGTTTACCGGCTCGCAGAAAGCGAAGGTGCAGGGGTTCATCGTGCGGCCCCCGGGCTTTGACGCGGCCAAAAAATATCCGGTGAAGTTCCTGATCCACGGCGGCCCCCAGGGCGCGTGGGGAGATTCGTGGTCCTATCGCTGGAACCCCATGCTGTTCGCCGCCAACGGATACGTCGTGGTGATGATCAACCCGCGCGGTTCAATCGGCTACGGGCAGAGGTTTATCGACGACATCAACGGGGATTGGGGCGGCCGCGCTTATGAGGACCTGATGACCGGACTCACTTACGCGGAGGTCAAATATCCCTTCATCGACAAAGACCGCGAGTGCGCGCTGGGCGCTTCCTACGGCGGGTACATGGCCAACTGGATACTGGGACACACCCAGCGGTTCCGCTGCATCGTCTCTCACGACGGATTGTTCAATACCGAGTCGGCGTACGGCACCACCGAGGAACTATGGTTCAACGAGTGGGAGTTCAAGGGCACGCCCTGGACCAACCGCGCGCTGTATCGCAAGTGGTCGCCACACCTGTTCGCCCAGAACTTCAAGACGCCGACGCTGGTGGTGCATGGCCAGCTCGACTACCGGCTGGATGTGTCAGAGGGATTTCAACTGTTCACCACTTTGCAGCGCCTCAAGGTGCCGTCGAAAATGCTGTACTTTCCTGACGAGGGCCACTGGGTGCTGAAGCCGCAGAACAGCCGGCTCTGGTACAAGACGGTGAACGGGTGGGTGGACCAGTATCTCAAGCCGTGATCGCCCCCTATCAGGACTTCAAATATCAGGATAGAGATCGAAGAAAGCCTCGATGCTGGTGCGCAGTTGTTTTTCGATCTCGTCCTTGCTGCCTTCGAGCAGGTGCATGGTGACGTGGGCCTGGCGGCCGTGCTTGAGCTTGATTTCCGCTTCGCCCAATTCTTCGATGTCTTCCGCCGGCAGCAGGCGCATGCCATAGACTAATGTCAGGTTGGCCATGCAGGGTATGTTAGCAGGCTGGAGTTGCGCTTCGAGTGGCCCCGCGAGATTGGACTTATGAGAGACCAAGGATTCTCTGATACTGCTCTGCCGCGTCTGCGGCTGGCGAAAACACCCGGGCTGGCGCTGCTGGTTACCATGCTTTGCAGCCAGGCTGTGCCTGATTTCGCCCAGGGGCCGCCCCCGCCGCACAAGGGCGCCGAGCCCGCTCCGGTGACCACCTCCGGACAGAAGGTGACGATCAATTACCTCAACGTGTGCGCTCCCTCTGATGCCGAGGCTCAGCAGATTGCTTCGGCGCTGGCTCGGATTCCGCGCAAGCCGGCAGTGGCCTCTGATTTTGAGATCTCGCACGGACGACTGCGGGTCAAGGAGACTGGAATATCCCATTACGTACGCCTGCGGCGCGACTTGGACGGTGGGCCATTCCTGAACGTGCAGTACTCCATCAGCGCCGATGAAAAGAACATCGACGAGACCCTGAGCTTCCGCTCGCGCGACGCCAGGGACGTTCTGCAGGTTTCGATTGAAGACCGGGTATCAAGCAGCGCCGCGCTGCCGGGTGTGGTGGTGGGCGCCAACACCCCGGCCACGCACGTGAACGTGGAACGCTTTGGGAAGCCTTCCCTGGGACTGGCGCGCTGTGTCGAAGGCGACCAGACGGCATACCAGAAGATTTTCGACGAGGCCAGCGCGGTGCTGCAGCACTATCGCGAGGACCTGGGCCTGCGCAGCACATTCAAGAGCGATATCGCATGGCTGGATAGCATGGCCGCGCGTTCCACCGGCCGTACGAAGCGGGACGACGCGGGGGCGAGGCTCCCCGGCAAAAAGTAAAATGGAGCGGCCGTGCCGGAATGGCGCGGCAGAAACAGCGTCTGAATCGTTTTATCCCACCGAATCTCTATAAAGGACAGGGCTTAAAGACCAATGAATGATGTGATCCATAATGTCGTAATCGTGGGCTCGGGGTGCGCGGGCAACACGGCAGCCATCTATGCGGCGCGGGCCAACCTGAAGCCGCTGGTGCTGCCCGGCCATGAGGTGGGCGGCCAACTGGCGCTGACCACGCTGGTGGAAAACTTTCCCGGCTTTCCCGATGGAATCCAGGGCCCGGACCTGGTGGAAAACATGCGTACCCAGGCAGAACGTTTTGGCGCGACGTATCGCAGCGGGCACGTGATCGCCGCTGATTTTACCCGGCGTCCGTTCACGCTCGACCTGGGGAACGAATGCATTCGCACCCGAACGCTCATCATCGCCAGCGGTGCCTCCGCCCGCTGGCTGGGCCTGCCCAGCGAGCAGGCCTTAATCGGTCACGGGGTGTCTTCCTGCGCGACCTGCGACGGGTTCTTCTTCCGCGATAAGGAAGTCGCGGTCATCGGCGGCGGCGATTCGGCGATGGAAGAGGCGGTGTTTCTTACCCGCTTCGCCAGCAAAGTTACTCTGATCCACCGGCGGGATTCGTTCCGCGCCAGCCGCATCATGATCGATCGCGCGCGCGAGAATCCCAAAATCAAGATCATGCTCGACACCACCGTCGAAGAGGTGTACGACGTGCAGAAGAAAGAAGTGACGGGGTTGAAGCTGCGCAACGTCAAGACCAACGACGTGCACGACTTTCCCACCAGTGCCATGTTCCTGGGCATCGGCCACGATCCCAACGCGGCCATGTTCGTCAGCCAGCTCGACGCCGACGCCGACGGCTACCTTCGCACCCATGACAACGTGCTCACCAATGTGACCGGCGTGTTCGCCTGCGGAGATGTGCAGGACCGGCGCTATCGCCAGGCGATCACCGCGGCAGGCAGCGGCTGCATGGCGGCCATGGAGGCGGAGAAGTTGCTGGAGACTGAGGGGGAGTAGTTCGTGTGAATTGCCGTTTCCGGGTAAATGGAACCGCTCTTGGCAGTCCCCCACGGGATGTCATTCTGACGACCCCCGGCTTTATCGGGGTGAGGAAGAATCCCTACCCTCTGCACACTCTCAGCTAACCCGATGGTTCATCTCCGCCGAATACTGACCACTGTAAGATGACGGTCGAGCGCGGCGCCTGATCCTAGCGGAGCACCGAAAAAGGTCCCGGGAAATAGTTGTCGAACAGTAGGGGTCCTTCCTCACC
>JBBSHD010000092.1:0-7911 GCA_038253455.1 Terriglobales bacterium
ATGCCTGTAAGAGTCAGAGCATCGAGGTTCTCCTGGGTAAACACCTGGCGCACGTCCGCCATCGGGGGCAGCCGCAGATCTGGCTTGTCGCTGCCGTACTGGCGGATGGCCTGGTCGTAGGTCATGCGTTGAAAGGGAACCGCCAGCGAAAGTCCCGCGGCGGCAAACGCCGCGTTCAGAAAGCCTTCGGTCACTTCAAATATTGTTTCCTGCTGGGGAAACGTCATTTCCAGATCGATCTGGGTGAATTCCGGCTGGCGGTCGGCGCGCAAGTCCTCATCGCGGAAGCAGCGCACGATCTGAAAATATTTGTCGAACCCCGAGATCATCAGGATCTGCTTGAACAATTGCGGGGACTGCGGCAGCGCGTAGAACGAACCCGGGTATACGCGGCTGGGGACGAGGTAATCGCGCGCGCCTTCGGGCGTGCTGCGGGTCATGAACGGGGTCTCGATCTCGAGGAACCCCAGGCCGGAAAGAAAATTGCGAATGGCCAGCGCCACATTGTGGCGCAGCTCGATGTTGGCCTGCATCGCCGGACGGCGCAGATCGAGATAGCGGTATTTCAGCCGCAGCTCTTCGTTGGCCAGGGCGTCGGTGGATTCCCCGCTTTCGCCGGGCAGGAAGGGCGGGTTTTTGGATTCGTTGAGCAATAGCAGATCCTGCGCGATGATTTCGATTTCGCCGGTCGGCAGGTTGGGGTTGGTGGTGGCGGGCTCGCGCTTTTTTACCGTTCCTGAAATGACGACGACAAATTCTGACCTCAGCGCCGCCGCTTTATCGTGCAGCGCCGGACTCAATTCGCGGTTGAACACCGCCTGTACCAGTCCGGTGCGGTCACGCAGGTCAATGAATATTAGGTTTCCCAGATCGCGGCGGCGGTTGACCCAGCCCATGAGCACCACCCGCGCCCCTTCTTCGCTGGAGCGCAGAGCGCCGCACATGTGGGTCCGCCTTAAATCGCCAATAAAATCGAGTTCCAAATCACCCGCTCCTTCCTGCTCTCAAGTTTTCCGCAAATGCGTCAGGATGCTTAGTTCAGCGTCTTGCCTTGAGCGCAGCCGCAACCTGGTCGCGCGGGACTGTGAACTGCTCACCGCTGCGCAGGTCTTTAATCACGGCAACATCTTTCTGCTGGGCTTCGTTCGATCCCAGGATAGCGACAAACGTCGCGCCCAGCCGGTCGGCCGCTTCTAACGATTTCTTCAGCCGGAAACTCTCATCGCCCACTTCGACCGATACTCCCTGGGAGCGAATCTGCCGCGCCAGGGCAATGGCGTCCACATTCGTTCCCGGTCCGAATGGGGCGATGTAGAGCCCGGGGGCGGATTGTGCCGGTGAACCCGGATTTTCATGCGAAGCCGCGGCGGCTTCGAGGGCCAGCACGAACCGGTCGAGACCCAGGGCAAAGCCGATGCCGGGAGCGGGCGGGCCGTCGAGCATTTCGGAGAGGCCATCATATCGCCCGCCGCCGAGCAGCGCGTTCTGCGCGCCAAGATCGCCGTGGGTAAATTCAAACGTGGTGCGGGTGTAGTAGTCGAGGCCGCGCACCATGCGCGGGTCAACCCGGTACTTGATTTCGGAGCCATCGAGAATCGCGCGCACCTGGGCAAAATGCTCGCGGCAGCCTGCGTCGAGCGAATCAGCAATCTGCGGCAGGGCGTCGATCGTGGCCTGGTCACCGGGCACCTTGCAATCGAGCACGCGCAACGGGTTCGATACCGCGCGGCGCTGGCAATCGGCGCAAAGCGTGTCCGCAACTTTCTCCAAGGCCTCGCGCAACGCAGCCAGGTACAGTGGCCGGCATTGGGCGCAGCCCACCGAATTAATTTTGAGCTCCCAGCCGCTCAGGCCGACGGCCTCCAGCAGGGTGGCCAGCATCTCGATGATCTCGGCGTCGCGTAGCGGGGATTCGCTGCCCGAACTGGGCGGCCCGATGGCTTCGGCGCCAATCTGGTAGAACTGGCGGTAGCGGCCTTTTGCGGGCGCTCCCGGCGAAATTGCGGTCCGATGTAATACAACTTCTGCAGCGTGCCTTTGTCGAACAGTTTGTGCTCGATATAGGCACGCACCACGCCCGCGGTATTTTCCGGACGCAGGCAGAGCTGCTGGCTCTTCTCGCTTTGCGCCCGGGCCTTGTCTTCCCAGGTAAACATTTCCTTGGAGACGATATCGGTCTCCTCGCCCACGCTGCGCGAAAAGAGCTGGGCATCTTCGAGGATGGGCGTGCGGATCTCGCGGAAGTTGTAGAGCGCGAACACCCGGCGGGCGGTATCTTCCACAAAATGGAAGAGCTCCGTCTCCGGGGGCAACAAGTCGCGCGTTCCTCGAACTGCCTTGATCATAAAAAGCTCAATGTGGAACTGCCACCGCGGTGGCCGCGGTTCTCGCCGCCGATTTCAAGCGGTGCGAAATACCGGCTCGCGATCAGGAGCGTGACGCTTCACCCGCCGGCAAAGCCCGCTCTCGCAGGTACTGTTCCTTGTAATTCAGGTAATTGCGCGCGTACTGCAGAATGCTTTCCTGCGCCGCGTCATCCAACTTCTTCTTAAATTTGCCGGGGACCCCCATCCACAGCGATCCTGGTTCCACCACCGTGCCTTCAGGGATCAGGGTGCCGGCGGCGATGATGCTGCCCTCGCCGATGGTGGCGTTGTTCAGGATCACGGCCCCCATCCCGATCAGGCAGCGGCCCTGTACGGTACAGCCATGCAGGGTGACGGAATGGCCCACGGTGACCCAATCCCCCAGCACCACCGAATATTTGCCCAGCATTCCGTGCAACACGCTGCAATCCTGCACGTTGGAGTTGGCCCCCACGGTGATGGAGTTCACGTCGCCGCGCAGCACGGCGTTCATCCATACGCTGGAGTTTTCCCCCAGCGTGACCTCGCCGATGATCTGGGCGGAATCATCGATGTAGCAGGTCGAATGGATTTGAGGAACGATGCCTTTATAAGGTCGAATCATGAGACTCCGCGCTACGGGCACGCTGCAATGGCGAGTAATCAAGGTAACAGAGACAGAATCGGGGCAGCAACGAACGGAAGGTGTGAGACTGGGTTCAAACCAGTTGCAACTTGGGCTTCGTTGGCGCATCATAGTGAGTGGAATTACCCGCTGACCGAACTGCCACCGTATGGTGTGCGTGCCGAAAGGGATAGGTCAGCGGGCTTTAGTATTTAGCGAGGCCATAACTTGCAGCTCACCTCCCGGTGAGAAATCGCGTTCCTGTACAGTTTGCTGTCCAAGTTGTCTTGCGGTAGGGAGCGTCCCATCGCTCCACACACCATGTCAGCTAACTGCAATGGAGGGCTTTTATCAAAGGAAGCCTATCCCCCACCTCCAGATCGCACTTGACTAGCTTCGGGCCGCCGATACACACTACTAACTGTCCATCTGGATGGGTTTGGGGGTGTTTTAATTTGGCCGAAGTCAGGGTGCAAGAGGGCGAGCCGTTGGAAAATGCTCTCCGCCGCTTCAAAAGAAAAGTTCAGCAGGAAGACATTATTAAAGAGGTCAAGCGACACTCCTTTTACCTCAAGCCGGGCGAGAAATTACGCGTGAAACAGGCGCTGGCCCGCAAGCGCAACCGAAAAAAGATGCGCAAAGAGCAGGAATAGCTTTACACTTCAGCTTCAAGGCAGGGGAAACCTCATAAGTCCCCTGCCGCTTTTATAAATCGGTTTGGCTGGTTCCATACCTTATATACCGCTTCTGGCTCGGATCTGCCCGCAGTTTCATTTGCCCTATTAACAACAGTTTCCACCATGCGTTTCGGTGGAACGCATCAAGACGAAGGGCTGGCGCCCGCGCCAAGTTTTGGCAGGCTGATCGCCTTTCAGGGGTTGCCGGTTGTGCAGGGGCGAAGAGGGACTTAGGGGGGCAGATCAGGATGGAATTCCAGGATAGAACTCTGCAGTGCGTTGACTGCGCGTCAGATTTCATTTTTACCGCCGGCGAGCAGTTATTTTTCCACGACAAACAATTCAAGAACGAACCCCGCCGCTGCAAGCCCTGCAAGGCAAAAAGAGCCAGCTCCATCGGGGCCGCGAGCGCCGCCGGATACCAGAAGGTGGAGACCCGCACCAATTGCTCACAATGCGGCAGGGACACAACCGTCCCCTTCAAGCCCACCCAGGGCCGTCCCGTGTTGTGCCGTCAGTGCTTCCAGCAGCGCCCCGCCCCCGCCGCGCAGTTGTAGGCCTGTTCTGAACGGTCATAAAAGTGTCTGCCTCCGCGGATTTGTATAATCAGCAGGTGCCCACCTTTTTTGTCACCAACTTCGGATGCCGCGCCACCCAGGCAGACGGCGCCGCCATCGAGCGCCAGCTTCTCGGCCAGGGACTGCATCCCGCCGAGGACTACCGGGACGCCTCGGTGGTCGTTCTCAACACCTGCACCGTCACCGAATCCGCTGACCGGGACGTGCGCGCCAGCATCCGGCGCATCCACCGCGAAAATCCCGAATGCAAGATCATGGTCACCGGCTGCTATGCCCAGCGCGCGCCGGAGGAAATCGCGGTCCTCGCCGGGGTGACCTGGGTAGTCGGCAATTCCCACAAGCATGAGGCCGCGGGGGTCGCAGCTGCGTCGTTTACCGGAGCCGCATCCACGGCTGCAAGCGCCAATTTTTTCCCGGCGTCGCTGCTGGCCACGCCGCCACGCATCCTGGTGGGGGATATGTTCGACGGCCAGCCGCTCTTCGCCCATACCGAGGTGCTGGCCGCGCCGGTGTTCGATGGAGTGGGCTCGGCCGACGCCCGCACCCGCCCTAATCTTAAGATCCAGGATGGCTGCGACAACCGCTGTTCCTTCTGCATCATTCCTTTTGTGCGTGGGGCCAACCGCTCGCTGGCGAGCGAGCAGGTATTGCGTGAGCTCGATGCCCTGGCCGCCGCCGGGTATCGCGAGGTTGTCCTCTCCGGAATCAACCTGGGGCGCTGGGGACGCGACTTCGACAGCAGTGCCCCGGTCCGCGATTTCGAATCCCTGCTGCGGTTCATTCTGGAGCGCAGCGCCATCGAGCGCATTCGCATCAGCTCGGTTGAACCCATGGATTGGTCTGACGATCTCATCCGACTGGTGGCAGGATCGCCGCGCATTGCCCGGCACGCGCACCTGCCGCTGCAGTCGGGCAGTGATGCGGTCTTGCGCATGATGCATCGCAAGTACCGCCCTTGGCATTATGCGGAGAAGGTCCACAAGATCAGAAAGGCCATGCCCTCGGCCGCCATCGGCGCCGATGTGATGACCGGCTTTCCCGGCGAAAGCGATGAGCTTTTCGAGCAGTCGCGCAGCTTCATCGATTCCCTGCCCTTCACTTACCTGCACGTGTTCACCTACTCATCGCGTCCGGGAACGCCTTCCGCAGCCATGCCGCAGCAGGTTCCGGTTCAGGTGGCGCGGGAGCGCAACCGCATTCTCCGCGAGCTGGCGGCGGCCAAAAACCTGGCCTTCCGGCGGTCTCAGTTGGGAGGCGCCCTTTCGGCCATCACCCTGGCGCGGGGAACGGAAAGCGGTTCCACCGAAGCCCTGACCGATAATTACCTCAAGGTCGACGTCGCCGGCCGGCACGCCGCCAACCAGTGGCTGCGGGTCAACATCGAGGGGCTTACCGGCGAAGGGTTGCAGGGCAGCGCGGCCTGAAACGCCTGAAACCCGGGGGCTTGGCCGGCTGCAGCCATGCTATAATTTTTTAGCTTAAGTTTAAGGTTTTTAATGCCTTTGGCGGGACGAACCTGATTCCGCCGTTGCTGCCGGGGAGGGCCGCATCGACAAAAAGTTTATTCGCATGAACGACCGCATCCGTGCGCGCGAAGTTCGCGTGATCGATGCGGAAGGCGGACAGCTTGGGGTAATGACTCCTTTTGATGCCTTGAAACTTGCCCGCGAAAAGCAGCTTGACCTGGTGGAAATTTCGCCCACCGCCGTTCCCCCGGTTTGCCGCATCATGGATTACGGCAAATTTCTTTACGAGCAGGAAAAAAAGGAACGCGCCTCCCGCAAGCACCAGAAAACGATCGTCCTCAAAGAAGTGAAGTTCAGCATCAATGTGGACGATCATGATTACGAGTTCAAAAAGAACAACGTCATACGGTTTTTGCACGATGGCGATAAAGTAAAAGCCAGCTTGCGGTTTCGCGGCCGTGAAATGACCCACACCAACCTGGGCCGCAACATGCTGGAGCGTTTGATCAAAGATATTGGCGACGCCGGAATCGTGGAGTTCAGGCCGCGCATGGAAGGCAATACCTTGCATGCCATCCTGGCCCCCAAGAAGACCGACCAGAAGCCAGCCAAGCCCAAGCCGGCAATGAAGCCGGTGGCGGCAGCGGCCCCCGTTCCTCCTCCCCAGCAGCCACCACGCTGAAGGCCCGGCGGAAGGGCGGCGCAGCAGCAATCGCCTGAATTTAGGGCAGCGGAATTGAATCGTTCAAACACCAACCAGAGGACGTTATGCCGAAATTGAAAACTCATAAAGGCGCCGCCAAGCGGTTCAAGAAGACCGCCTCCGGAAGGGTAAAGCGTGGCAAGGCCTTTATGCGCCACATTCTTACTTCCAAGAGCACCAAGAGCAAGCGTCAGGGCGACGTGGATACCATGGTCTCGAAAGCCGACCAGCTCAAAGTAAAAAGAATGATTCCCTACTAGCTTCCAGTTTTTGGGAAGCTTGAACGGGCCGGCGGCTTAACCGGCTGCTTTACCAGGGATGTAACGGTGCAGAGCGGTTGATCCGGACATTTTTTTCCGCCGGAGCAGAGCAGCTCTCCCCAAATGCGAGTGAAGAGGCATTGCAGTTTTGCAGTTTTGCACCTTGCCTCCAGCCGCCTGAGTCACTAAAAAGGAGCAACCATGCCCAGGGTAAAACGTGGCACCAAACGCCGCGCGCGGCGCAAAAAGATTCTTAATCGCGCCAGCGGCTATTTCCTCACCAAGTCAAAGCTCTTCCGCTCGGCCAAAGAGTCGGTGGAGCGCGCCCTCAAGTTCGCCTACACCGGCCGCAAGCAGAAGAAGCGCCAGTATCGCTCCATCTGGATTGTGCGCATCGGCGCCGCCGCCAAGCTGAATGGCATGAGCTACAGCCAGTTCATCAACGGCCTCAAGAAGAGCGGCATCGAGCTCGATCGCAAGATCCTCGCCGACATCGCGGTGCACGATCCAGCGGCGTTCAAGAACCTGACCGAGCAAGCGTCCGCGGCATTGAAATCCGCCGCCTGATCCTGCGCGATACGCGTTCTACCCGCCGCATCGCATGAGGAAGAAAACGATGCGGCGGTGATACGCCTAACCGGTGGTCATAGGTCTCGGTTCCTGCAGCACCCGCTTGACTATGTACACGGTCCCAAAACTCCATGACTATTCCGCCGCAGCGCTGCAACAGGCCGCGAATGAGCTGCTGTGCGCGCTGGAAGAGGAGTCGCTGGCGGTCAAGGGCGAAGCTGAGCTCACCCTGTTTCGCAATCGCTGGCTGGGACGCAAGAGCGGCATTCTCACCCAGGTTAACGACGAGTGGCTGAAGGCGGCCCCACGAGAAGCCAAGCGTGAAGCCGGCCAGCGGGTCAATGAGCTGAAATCCGCGGTGGAAGCGCGGGTGGAGGCCGTGCTCGCCGCTCCGGCGGGTTCCGTGGCGGCGCCGCTTGCCGCGACCGATCGCTCCGCTAGGGCCGCGGTGGACGTTACTCTGCCGGGCTCGCGACGTCCGCTCGGCGCCGAGCACCCGGTCATCCGCACCATGAATGAGATCGTCGCGGTCTTTGCCGCCATGGGATACTCGACCGGCTCCGGCCCTGCTCGCGCTGCGAAGTACGTTGCGAACGTTTGGTCTCCACGCCTGGCATCGTGGACGTATTCTGCCACCCTGGGCGGGTCCGGTAAAGGGTCTTTTCGAGAAGCGAAGCGAGAAGCGGA
>JBBSHD010000093.1:0-7890 GCA_038253455.1 Terriglobales bacterium
CCATCGGCGGGGTCATCAGTTTGGATAACCTGCTGGTCATTGCCAGCTATTTTAAGAAATTACCGTCGGACGTAACCGTGATCGAAATCGAGGCCGAGGAAGATACGTGGGGAGAGGGATTTACCCCTGCGGTGGCGGCGGCATTCCCCGCCGTGGTCGATGAAGTCCGCGGACGCCTCCGAGGATAGCGATGGCCGTCGAAGACCTCGAGAGGTTCATCATACAGTTGGAGTCTTCCTCCGACGAAGACTATCGCCAGAAGATCATTGAGGCGATTGAGCCCATTCTTGAATTTCATCGCGAAGCCTGCGTCCGCATCCTGCAAATCCTGCGCGAACAGGGCCAGGACCGTGTGATTGCTATTCTTCTTAAAGACCCGATGCTGGAAAGCTTGTTCCAAGGCTACGGTCTGGTTGAAAGCGTCGCATCGCCTCCCGTTGAGGCCCCGGCAGACCGGCCAGCCCAAGCCGCTCCCCTCCCCGACAAATTGATTACCATTCAGGATTTACTGGCAAAGACCCAGAAGAAATGGCTTCCGCTGATTCATGAATTCGAGCTTCAAGAGGATGGCTATATCAAGATAAAGCTTTTTGACGACGAAATTTTGGTGTGGGCCACTCAGGGACGGGTTTTTGCCTGCAAAGACCGCTGTCCCCAGGGAGGCGGAGCACTGGCTCCGGCAACTCTCGAAGGCCTGGCCATCGTTTGTCCTTGCCACGGATATCATTTCGCTCTGGGCGACGGCAAATGCCGCGAGGTCCCCAGCCTGAAGCTTGAACTGCTGCCGGTCGCGCTGGAAGAAGGCGTGCTCAAGGTGGGCTTATGAGCGAACAGATTTTTCATTGGCAGGACGAAATCCTGCAGATGATGTTCTGGATGAAGGGTGAGCACGTGGAAACAGCCGTGACCAAAGAACAGTTGAACCGTTTTCTTGGTCTTCAGCCCGAACAGTTACACACCGCCATCAATATGCTGCTGCAAGCGTCTTTGCTGGCCGAAGTACCGCAAGCAGGCGGCGAAACACGATATGAACTGACCGCTGCGGGTTTGAGCGAAGGCCGCCGGCGCTTCGCCGACGAGTTTTCTTCAATCCTGGGAAAAGAAAATCACGCGGAATGCAGCGAGCCCAACTGCGACTGTCACTCGCCTGAATTTGAAGGGATTTGCGGCCAGCTCAAACAATGATCTGCCCGCGCGGCCGCATAGTGGTCATGCCTGGCCTCAGGCCTCGGCTTCTGCAATGATTTTTTCAATCATCGCAATGGCCTCATCCACCGCCCGTTCCACCGCCGGCGTCATGGTTTCGATCAACTCCTCCACTTGCGCCGGCTGGCAGGCGACCACATAAACCTTTGCCGGCGTGATACCCAGCGCGCCCGCCAGTAACAATACGCGCGAGGGTTCAGCGTAGTGCATATCCACCAGATGCTCATGAAGCTCTTCGGTGGAAAGTTTCGGGGTGAGATCCGGTCGTAACAGATACAAAGTTCCGGGAGTTCCCTGTCCCTGATACGCATCAACGATAATGCATACGTCGTAGCGGTCCATCAGCTCGTGCACCAGCGACATGCCCGAGATTCCGACCTCCACCACCCTGACATTGCCCGCCAGCGGTATCTGCTGCAGGCGCTGCGCTACGCGCACCCCGAATCCGTCATCTCCACGGATCAGATTGCCCACGCCGGCAATCAGGATTTTCAATTTTTAGATTTCCTCGCGCGGGCGCGCGAGCAAGGCAGGCAGCGTGCGGAATTCAAGACTAAAGCTGCGCGGCAAGCCGGAGAACGGCCTGCACTGCCGGCGAGTTCGGAGCTTCGTCCACCGGCGACGCGCCCGAGCCATCGGCATTGAGGATTGCATCGTCCATGGGCACGAAAGCCGCCATCTCGATCTGGTGGGCGCCGGCGAATTCGCGGATGGCGGATTCATCGGCAGCCGAGCGAATTTTATTGGCCACCCCAAGCACCCGGCGGATTTTGAGCTCTTGCGCAAGTTCGGAAATCCTCCGCCCGGTTTCCAGCGATTTGTAGTAGGGCTCCAAAACGATTAGGAGAGTGTCCACATGCCGGGGCGTTCCCCGGCTGAAATTCTCCAGCCCCGCTTCGAGGTCAACCACGGTCAGTTCCTGACTCTCCGAGACCAGTGCTCCCAGCAGCTCACGCACGGTGGCATGCGCACGGCACATTCAACCCGCGCCGGCATGATCCACGCGTCCCAGCACCATCAGGCGTACCCCATCGGGCGCCGATGTTCCAAATTGCTCGATCACCTGCTTGGTGCTGAATTTCAGTTGGACCCGGGTCTTGCCTCCTTCTTCCGGAACCTGCTCCAGCAGGTCGCGAGGCAAAGTGGGCAGGAATTGGAGTTGGGAGGGTGGAATACCGAGGGTCAACGCGAGGTTGGGATTGCTGTCGCCATCCACCGCAATGACCCTGCCGTACCGGCGCCCCAGTGATCTGGCCAGGATGCCGGAGATCGTAGTCTTGCCCGACCCCCCCTTGCCTCCCACCGCGATCTTGACGCTGCTTCCGTGATGTATTTCGCCAGGAATGCGCTAATCTCCCGCCATGGCCGGCTCGCCCATTGAAACCATAGGCGTAACGAGGCTTTCCTGGGCGCGGTACGCAAGCACGAAGGAAGACATCACCACCAATGAGCCCACCAGCAGCATGGGATATTTAATAGCAAAATTTATATTCACACCGTGGAGCATCATGCGCGGCAGCGAATCGTAAGGAAGCTCCAACCAGAAATACACCATGATCTGTCCCGCCACTGCCAAGCCCGCGGCTGTGATTCCGCCCAGCCGGGTCAGGCCGACGGCCATTAACAAGGTGGCTACCAGGTACACCGGCAGGGTGTGCGGCAGCCATGCCTGCGAGGGAAAGATGGCATGCGAAATGCCTGTTATGCCCATCGTCACCAGGCAGCATTCGCAACCTGTGGCCATTGCCGCGCCACTCATAGCAGTCAACGAGGCGCCCGGGTTGCGCGAAGGAAACGCCCGGAAAAAAGCGGTCACCAACAAAATCGCGCCAGCCAGTGATGCGGCGAGCCCCGCCAGTTGCAGCGAGCTGAATTGGGTGAGCGCGGTAATGGACATCGGCGGCACCAGATATTCGCCAATTCCCAGCGCGATCAGGCCACCCAGCGCAAATCCCGTGGCGCGGCGGTTGAGTTGCCATAATCCACCCAGTATAAGAATGGCGCCGGCGCCCACAAAAATGGGATGGACCATTCGGGCGGTAGCATGACTTCCAAAGCTCGAATCGAGTTGGGCCAACTTTGAACTTGATCCGCAAGCGCAAGCTGCCAAAATGGCAGCGCCAAGCAAACTGGACCCGGTTGCGATATTATGACTTCTCATTGACCACCTCGGTGGGCTTTTTCAGTCGCGTTTCATATTTTACAAAATCTTTCCGGCTTTTGGGTACAAAATTCAGGTTGCGGACGAAACCAAATTGAGCCCCGGCTTTACCTTATTAACAAAATCGAAGCCATCCAGGAGCGCAGCACAATGATAGCCACCAAGAAAATCGAAGTTTTTAGCGCGGGCTGTCCGGTCTGCAAGGAAACCATCCAAATGGTCAAGCGGCTTTCCGGATTGAATGAAGTCATCATTTGCGACATGAATGAGTCCGCAGTCCCTGCTCAGGCGAAGCAATACGGGGTCCGAAGTGTGCCCGCAGTTGTAATCGACGGCAAGCTTGCATCCTGCTGTTCAGGCCCAGGCCCTGACGAGCGCGACTTGACCATTGCCCTGGCTTAATCACGATCCGTGCCTCCCACAGTGCGATTCCGTCATAACATGCCGGCCGAAATGCATACGAACTTTCATGACCCTCGCGAAACCAACAGCTTCTGAAGCCGCGCATTCCGGACCGAACACGGGCTCCGCCAAAGGCACGTTCATGGAGCAGCGTGTCAATCGCCATATCGGCAACAGCATCACCGTGTTCCTGTCTCTGCTGGCATTGCTGGTGGTGGCCGCGGCCATCATCGGCGCCTTCCAGGTCGCATTCCATGACATGCCAAAGCTTTGGTCGGCGGCCAATGAATACGATGCGCTGCACCTGCTCTTGCAAAAATTCCTGCTGATCGCCATCGCCGCCGAGCTGGGTTTGCTGCTCCTCTTCCATCGCCCCAGCGCGGCCCTCGAGGTGGTAATGTTCGTAATCGCCCGGCGCATGGTGGCCACCGATGTATCCGCCCTCGACCTGCTGCTGGGTTCAGCCGCCCTGTCGGGCTTGCTCATCGTGCGCTTCTACTTCCTCCCCGGAAAACCAGAGTAGCTGGGAACGTTACACCTCGCCAGCCACGGAGACCGATTCTTCTCCGTGGTTCATCTCCATTTCTCTGGGGCATGCACGCAACCCTCTTTCGGAGGAGGCACACCAGCTTGGAGGAGCGCATGCAGTCGTCAAGGGAGATGGTGGTATCATCTGGGCGGCCGTATTACAAGATTGCAACAATCTTGCTGTAAAACCAATTTACGAAGCGGGCCGGATCGAGGCAGGTGCTTCAAGCCCGCACGCTGGGAGTTGCTGCCGCGCGGCAAATACATGTGGGCGTCAGTACCGAGCGTCTGTGGATGTCCCAAACATTGTTCCTTCTGTTCTGGCCCGATATTCGACGAAAACTGAAAAGAAAGAGACAGGTCTTAAAACAAGGTGCGTACTCCATCACAGTTCACTCTCTTCACGCTCGGGTTTGTTGCGTTTGTGACGTCATTCGGCGCGCATGTTGTTGCGGTGAATCTGCCCGTATACGCCCAACAGGTAGGCGCTGGCCTCGCAATCATTGGCCTCCTGATTGCAATTTACGATTTCGCCGAGTTATTCGCCAAGCCGGTGTTCGGATGGCTAGCCGATCGACGAGGTATGAAAACCACGATGCTGATTGGCCTTGCTGCATTTTCCGCGGCGTCGCTGTTGTATTTGTTCGTACCGCCGAAACTGCTTCTTCTCGTCCGCTTTCTCCAGGGTTTGGGAGCGGCGGCGCTATCCATCACCTCTGCGGCATTGGTAGCGGACTATTACCCGGAAAGTCGAGGTCAGGCATTCGGGATCTACAACGCCATCAAAGGTGCTGGTTATGTTCTCAGTCCCATCATTGGTGGCGCCATTGTCTGGAAATCCAACTTTTCAATGGTCTTCGTCGCTTCGAGTGCCATCGGAGTGGTCGCTTTGCTGCTCGCCTTGTTATTGCCACGCGAAACCAGTAAGCATGAGTTTGATGATGACGACGAGAGTTCGATCAAGCAAATGTTCGCCGCTTTCAGTCGCCGCGACCTGATGCCCTGGTATCTCGTGATCGTAATCAATATGTTCATGGTGGGGATTTTGTTCGGCTTCCTGCCTGTTTATGTACATGCTCTTGGCTATAACCAGTTAATGAATGGACTTATAATCGGGGCGGCGACATCATCATATTTGCTTGTCCAGCCGTTGGCGGGACGAATGGCCGACCGTTTTGATCCGACGCGTGTCATCATGTCGGGCCTTTTGCTTTCTTCCGTGGGCATCATCCTGGTCCCGTTCACTACCGGCATTGGCTTGGTTTTTGTAGCAGTGATGGGTGGGAGTGGGGTGGGGACGGTGTGGACCAATTCTGACGCAATCGTCAGCAACATGGCGCAACAAGGCCGGATGGCAGCCACGCTGGGCGCTGCCGGTTCATTCAAAGAGTTGGGAGACATGCTCGGTCCGCTATTGATAGGCGCGCTGTCCCAGGCTCTTGGATTGAGGGTTGGATTCATCACTTGCGGAGTGCTGGGGTTGTTCTCTATTGCATTAGTCCGCACACCAGGCGGGAGAACGGGAACTGCTTGATGACCTGGCGTAATCTTGACCGATCAAAGCATAAGGAATGCAAGACCGCGCCTGATTAAGTTCCTAGTGCCTTGACCGCTTGACTTTGTATTTGTAGCGGAACCACCGGTTGAATCGCAACCGCCTCGCGATCAACTGGAAGTTTGACCGCAAATTGGCCAGAACGTAGTTCACGACGTTCATCACGTCTTGGGAGATTTCTTCCGCGAGCCGGACCTTCTGTTGCTCTGATTTTCCCGGCCCGAGTTTCACGATGAGGTGAGGCATTTTACTAAAAACGTTATCGGGACGGATTGCTGATTTGTTAAGTGTCTCCGTCCCAGGAGAACCAGGCAAACCCGAGGTCTCTCCACTCCGCCGCGCAAGAGCTCGCGGTCTGCGGTCGAGATGACATTTCTAAAGGACTGAGTGATGCTAGAAAAAAGTATGGCGGGGACGACGGGGCTCGAACCCGCGACCTCTGCCGTGACAGGGCAGCATTCTAACCAACTGAACTACGTCCCCACGCTCAACTGCTTTCTGCCGGAGATGGCAGACCACAGCTAATCGCTTCGTAGTATGCGAATGATGAAATCATTTTAGCAGACTGGCCGCTTGAATTGGTGGCGCTAAATTTCCTGCCCCGGTTTATTCCACCTGCATGGCGCATGTCTGGGTCTTGGTGGGGCCAGGGCAAATAAGCTCGCTCCAGCCGGTGCCGGAACCAGATGACGGTGGTGTCGGATCCGCTTGCGAATGGTCGATAGCAGCAAAGGCGCGGGTTGAGGCGAATAGAGCTTGTTGTGAACTTATCCTGGCGGTAGGGAGACCCACAATGTTGGCTTCGGTATACTGTTGCCGCAATAGGAAATTTTGCGTATGCAGGCGATCAAGACGTTTCTGTGGTTTGACGGCCAGGCGGAGGAGGCGGTGGATTTCTGGGTCTCCGTCTTCAAGGATGCGAAGAAGGGGCCGGTGCACTACTTCCCGATCCAAAGTGGCGCGGCAAGGTGATCACCGCAAGCCTGACGCTACGGGGGCAGGAGTTTGTGGCGCTGAATGCCGGTTCGGATTTTAAGTTCACTCCGGCGGTCTCCTTTATGATGCTGTGCGCGACACAGTCGGAGATCGACGAGTTGTGGACTAAGCTGACGGACGGCGGCAAGACCATGGCCTGCGGCTGGCTGACGGACAAGTTCGGCGTGACCTGGCAGATCACGCCGGAAACGCTGGATGCGATGCTGAACGATCCCGACCCGGCGACGGCGGCGCGGGTGATGCAGGCGATGATGGGGATGGTGAAGTTGGATACTGCTGCGCTGGAGCGGGCGAGAGATGGAAAGTGAGGTTCGCCGCAGCGAACTCGATACCCAGCGCGCCACGTATGTCAGAGCCGTTGGAGCTTCGTAATTGCTCGTCCGGGGAGGGTCGGCCTAACGCAGCAAGGCGTTGAATCCAGCCTGCGCGAAATGCCTGTCGTGAGTAAGCGCATCTTTCACTTGCTCTTGCTCCATAATTAGGAAACTGGCGCAATCCGTCAGGCTCCAGCTCTTGTCAGTCATATCTTCATATCTCTTGAGTGCTTTTTCGAAGAGCTGGCTGGTTTGGGGGACGATAACAACCTCGGAGGTGTTACGGAGGGAGGCGACTGCCCGCGCCGCCGCTTGGCGCAGACGCGGCCCGTAGTCACTGAAACTGTTCAGGAACTCGGTGAGAACCATTTCGCTGGTTACAATCTGGTTAGACGTGTAGTCCTGAGAAGTTGCGAAGGCCTTTTGATGGAGATCGTCGCGCGGGTTTAGGAGGGCGATCCAATAGCCCGTGTCAGCAAATACCCGTTCCATCAGGGGGTCTTCTCGCCACCGTAAAGGTAATGATCGACGTTTTTAGAAAGGTCGGCGGGAATGTTCTCCCAATCCTTATCGGGTACCTCACCGGCGATACTCTCAAAAGCCGACGTGAAATTGGCAATGCCTTTTGAAGAATGGCGACGCGTCTCTTTCTCGCGTTCCTGGAGGAGTTCCAGACCCTCGCGGATGACTTCGTCGGCGGAGTGGTAGCGGCCACTACTGACCCTTTC
>JBBSHD010000094.1:0-7769 GCA_038253455.1 Terriglobales bacterium
AGATCTCGTACATCGCGTACGTCGGGACAACGATGAGGGCCTTATCGCCAGCCTCCAGAAAAGTTTGGCAGATGAGGTGAATCCCTTCATCCACGCCATTGGTCAGAAGAACCTGGGGTGGCTCAAGGTTTAAAAAGCCGGCGACGGCACGCTCCACTGGTTCTCGTTCGGGATAGCGGGAGAGTTGCTCGGCGGTAATCGACTGAAGCGCATGGACCACCGCAGGCGAGCATCCTTGGGTATTTTCATTGAAATCCAGGCGCAAGCCATCTCGCCGCCCCAGGGGAGGGTGATATTCACGCAACGTCTCTACTGCCGCGCGCGCTCTGATCTTACTCAAGGTCCACTCTCCGCTCGACAGACTGGGCGTGCGCAACAAGGCCTTCAGCCTGCGCTAACGTAGTGGTGGTTGAGGCAAGCGAACGCAGTCCCGGCAACGTCAGCTCCTGCACGGCAATAATTTTGACAAAATCCCAGACCGACAAGCCCCCGCGGCATCGAGCGTAGCCGCCGGTAGGCAGAACGTGGTTGGGACCGCTGCAGTAATCGCCCACTGCCTGGGGAGAATAATCACCCACGAAAATGGAACCGGCATTTTGGATTCCCGGCAGATCCTCCTTCTCCACTGAGATATGTTCCGGGGCAATGGCGTTGCACCACTCAATCGCCTGGGACCGGGTCGTGGCGATGAGCACAAGACCGTTCTGGCGCAACGACTGTTGGGCGGTGGAATTATCCCGCGAGAGCTCCCCAACATTCTTCATAACGTCAGAGGCCAGGCGCTGCGACGTTGTAATAAAAATTGATACTGCATCGGCGTCGTGTTCAGCCTGGGCGACGAGATCTGAGGCGATAAATGAAGCATTCCCCTTGTGGCTGAGCACTACCACCTCCGTGGGGCCGGCGACAAAATCGATGGCACACTCGAAAGCAACCAATCGCTTGGCGATGGTGACATATCGGTTACCCGGACCGACAATCTTGTCCACCCGCGGAATCGAAGCGGTGCCGAAGGCGAGAGCGGCAATGGCCTGCGCTCCGCCAACGCGATAAAAGTTTTTTACACCCAATAAGGCTGCCGCAGCCAGGGTTTCACGCGCAGGATTGGGCGAGACCACCGAAATGTCATGTACGCCCGCAACTTGCGCGGCGGTCACAGTCATCAGCAAAGACGAGGGAAGCGGATACCGGCCGCCGGGAACATAACAGCCGACCGATTGCAAAGGTCTGACAACCTGCCCGGTTCGAATCCCATTGTCAGAATCCGAAGATTTCATCTTTGATTTCGGCATTTGCCATTCCGCAAAACTGCGTATGTTGGCGGCCGCCACCTTTAATGCCTTGCGAAATTGTGGCGAGGATTCCTCCCATGCTGCCTGCATCTCGCGGCTGGAAACGCGGACCGGCGATCCTTTAGCCAGGCGGTCCCATTTTGTCGCGTAGCGCAGCAGCGCTTTGTCTCCGTTACGGCGAACATCTTCAACGATGCGGCGCACTTCGGGCTCCAGCTCGGCTTCATTAATCGCGCGGCGCCGCAGTTTATCCACCGCGGCTTCGGCTTGTGCGCCCCGGACAAGCCGCATTACATCACCACCTTGTTCAAGGGATATTCGACGATGCCCTGGGCATTGGCGGCTTTCAGCCGCGGAATAATTTCCCAGGCTGCCAGCTCGTCGATGACGGTGTTCACCGCCACCCACTCGCTATCGTTCAAGGGAGAAATAGTCGGTCCGTGCAACGAAGGCAGCACTGCCAGCACCTGGGGAAGATCCTGCTTGCGTACGTTCAGCATCAAGCCCACGCGTCCTTCGGCGGCCATCGCGCCGTTCAGCATGAGGGCAAGGTTTTCGAGCTTTTGCCGTTTTGCGGGATCCTGCCAAGCGGTCTTGTTGGCTATGAACTGGGTGTTCGATTCCAGGACCGTTTCCAGAATGCGCAGGCGATTGGCGCGCAGGGAGCTCCCCGTTTCGGTCACCTCCACGATGGCATCGGCCAGGGTGGGTGGTTTGATTTCGGTTGCGCCCCAGGAAAATTCCACGCGGACGTTCACATTTTTGCCGAGGAAGTATTTCTTAGTGGCATTGACCAACTCGGTGGCAATAATTTTGCCTTCCAGGTCAGCGGCAGATTGAAAATTGGAATCTTCAGGAACTGCCAGTACCCATCGGACCTTGCCGCGGCTTTGCTTCGCATAAATCAGGTCGGCAATGGTGACCACTTCTAGGCCGCTCTCGACCACCCAGTCATGCCCGGTGAGTCCGGCATCTAGCGAGCCGTATTCCACGTATCGCGCCATTTCCTGGGCGCGAATCAGCATGCACTCAATTTCAGGATCATCGGTGGATGCAAGATACGACCGCCCCGAGGTGTAAACGTTGAGGCCTGCGCGTGCAAACAGCTTTAAGGTCGCCTCCTGCAGGCTTCCTTTAGGAATTCCCAGGCGCAGCTTCATCGCCGGCCTTCGGTGGGGGAAGAAAGTTGCGCCGCCGCGCTGGCATTCGCTGTAAGTTCAATGGGTTTGGTGAAACAGCTCCTGGTGCCCTCGTGACACGTCACTCCGTCTCCCTGCACCTCAACTTGAAACAGCAAAGTGTCAAAATCGCAGTCGGTCGAAGCTGAAATAACCTGCAAGCGGTTTCCCGAGGTTTCCCCTTTGGTCCATAGCTTATTTCGGGTGCGGCTGAAAAAAGTCACATAGCCAGTGGAAAGAGTTTTCTGCAGAGATTCCGAATTAACGAAGCCCAGCATGAGGACCTCGCCCGATTTGGAATCCTGCACGATTGCGGGCGCGAGGCCTTGCATCTTGTCAAAATCTATTGCAGTCATCTTAAATTTCTCCAGTTGAAAGTAGCACGCAAAACAAATGGCCCGCTGAGCTTTGTGCTTCAGCGGGCCGGATTTATGAATTGCGTTTTGCTTATCCGTTAAATTCCGCTGACACACCTTGCCCGTGAGTATGGTTTGCATGGTGATGATGGCGGATGGGATTCATGAAAATGTACTTTAACTTGCCGGCTCAAGCCTGGTCAAGAGGGCCGGGTTTTCGGGTTTTTCGCCAGGGCGCGAAATCGTCTCAAGAATCAGACTTCTCCGGCTCGGGGGAAGGCTCATTATTTTCCGGCGCCGACGGCTGAGCATTTTCTTTTCGCTGCTGGGAGCGAGCGCGCGCCTTCTCCATCTTCCGCTGATCGCGGGAGGTTTGACCCACTTTGGTCCCGCTAAACAGTTTCGGGTTATTCTTCATGGATCAATTATAAATCGAGAAATATGACAAACTCCGCGGCACAGTCACGGCTGCTGGCATTTTACTCAGGCGAAAGTCCTGACGATCGAGGGCGAAAGCTGGCGAGCATCCTGAACTGGAATGATGGTGAACTGGAAAGCGTTCACGATTTCATCCAATGGATGTTCCCGTTGCGAGAGCGCAGCGGCGCCAATCCCCAGGCGCCGGTGCTGGATGATGCTACGGTTGAGCAATTTCAATCGCGAGCCGATCTGCAGGAGAAACTCAGAGCTTCTCTGCGGCGAATGCTCAGGTTTTACGGACTCGAGCTCAAAACAGAAGGTTTCTTGGCAGTGGTGAAGGCGCAGAATTTTGCCGCGAGGTCGGCGAACTGGCTCACCGCCGGCAACCATAACCATCTCAGAATTACGCGAATGATCAAGAGCCTGAAGACCCTGGGATTAGGGGAAGAGGCTGACGCATTGTTTGCCTGCCTGCGCGTTATTTATCAACGGCAGCCCGCCCGACCAACATCGCCGATCAGCGCGCGAACATTCCAGTTTTGGCAGGATGCCGCATCGGCCGATCATTAGCTTTCGATTGAACGGTTCGGACTGACGGCTATTTGCGATCGGATTTGTAGCTGACCCGCCAGATCGATCTCGAACCGTCATCGCTCACCAGCAGCGAGCCATCGCCGGCCACAGTCACCCCTACCGGGCGACCCCACACCTGGCCCTCGGGAGTGGTAAATCCGGTGAGAAAATCTTCGTACTCCCCGGTGGCCTTTCCGTTTTTAAGCGGCACACGGATCACTTCATACCCGGCACGCCGCGCTCGGTTCCACGACCCGTGCTCGGAGGCAAAAATGTCGCCCTTATAGGCGCTGGGAAACTGGCTGCCTTCATAGAACGTCATTTCCAGGGAAGCGAAATGCGGCTGCAACAGGACATCCGGCACAATCACCTTGTCTTTCAGCTCGGGATGCTTACCGGCGTGCCGCGGATCCTGATGGTTCCCGATATAAAACCAGGGCCAGCCGTAAAAGCCACCACGCACAAAGTGGGTGATGTAGTCCGGGGGCAGGTTGTCGCCGAGCTCATCGCGCTCGTTGACCGAGCCCCACAGATCGCCGGTTTCGGGCTGCACTGCGATGCCAACTGCATTCCTGATTCCATAGGCATAAACCTGAATGCCGGAGCCGTCGGGATTGAATTCCAGGATATCGGCGCGGTGAAATTCAAGCGGGTTGTTATCGGTGGTGTCCACGTTGGAGTGGGAACCGACAGAAACGTACATTTTCTTGCCGTCTTTAGAGAACGCGATGTCACGCGTCCAATGACCGCCGCCTCGCAGGCGCCCGCCGCCAGGTAGATCGGGCACTACTATTTGCGGAGCGCTGCGCGCCTTCAAGTCGCCGTTGGTATAAGGAATACGCACCACCGAATCGGTGTTGGCGATATAAATCCACTGTGGATTGGCACCGGCGGGATAGAACGCGATTCCGAAGGGTTGTTTCAGATGCGAGACGAAAACTCCGGAGGTTTCGGCCCTGCCGTTTTTGTCGATGCCGCGAAAGACTTTCACTTCGCCCATTCGGCTTTCGGCGAGGAATGCGTCGCCATTGGGAGCGGTGCGAATCAGGCGCGGATTGTCCAAGCCATCGGCATAGAGATCTACCTTGAAGCCCGCGGGCGCCTGCGGCCATGCATTTTGCGGCCGGGGAACCATATGGGGGCCGGCGTCCACAGCTTCAGTGGCGTAAGGCTGGGGAAGGTCGGCGACGGTGATCTTGCGGCGCATACCTGGTTTTTCCTTCGTGTAGTCGGCAAAAGCGGCTTGACCAGTGAGAACGGCCGGGCCCTGACGGGTCTGGGCAAACGAGGCCAGGCTAGCCGGCAAAATCCACAGGACCAGGAGAGCGGGGAGAGCGGGGAGAACGCGCGAGCGGGATCTCATGGTAAAATCCTCTAAAATCAAGGATACGACACGGGCAGAAACTGAATGGGCTCCTTCCCTGGAAACAGCAGAAGAAGCCCTGAACCTGCAAGCGACCGTTACTTGCTTACGTATAACCCAGGCAACTGAACCTTCAGGTTAGCTACTTTGGGCGCATCGTTAATGACGATGTAAGGGTTATCGGGGTGATGAATGGCGTAGTCCTGGTGGTAGTCTTCGGCGGCATAAAACGCCTTCAAGGGAACTACCTGGGTGACCACGCGATTGCCAAACACCTTGGCCTTGTTCAATTGCGCGACATAGGCGGTTGCAACCCGTTTCTGGTCGGCGTTGGCATAGAAGATAACGGACCGATATTGCGTGCCGGAATCCGGTCCCTGGCGATTCAGTTCAGTGGGGTTATGGGCTACGGAAAAGAACACCTTCAGAAGCTGCCCGTAGGTGACCTGCGACGGGTCGTAAGTGATTTTTACTGATTCCGCATGTCCGGTGGCGCCGGTGCTGACGGTTTCGTATTGCGCGGTACCGGCTGCTCCGCCGGAATATCCGGAAATGGCGCTGGTCACGCCTTTCACATGCTGGTACACGGCTTGAATTCCCCAGAAACATCCTCCGGCGAAGACGGCGGTTTGCTGTCCCTTGGTCTTGGCGGCGGGCAGATCGACCGCAGGATCGGGGACCGGCGATGCAGCGTTCGCGGAATTGCAACTGATAAGGCTGGCGAGCGATAAAACAAAGGCCAAAAGCAGGGAAGAACGACGCATATACTCTCCTATTTACTGACTAGCTTAGATTGTAAATCGCGACAAAAGTTGCAAAAGTGTGAATGGCGGCCCAGCTAAAAGGTGGAAATTCAGCGGGGTTCTGAATCATTCAAACCAGGAGCGCATCAGAACCAATGCCGAAACTCCTATAAGGCAGCCCGGGTTGCATCCACATTTCTTTGGCTCATATTAAGATAAAGAAGGGGCCAGGGCCGGTCGGTTTCAGCGTCCTTGTTTCCTTGCCATTCCAATCCGGAGAGATGATGAAGACCAGCGGCAAACCCATCGCGATCTACCACGAGCATCCCCTATGGTTTAGACCGCTATTCAACGAATTGGACAAGCGCGGCGCCAATTACGTGCGAGTTGACGCCAAGCAGCACAGCTACGACATTGCGTCCCCCGACGGGGAGTACTCATTGCTGTTCAACCGGATGAGCCCTTCGGCATACACGCGGGGGGTAGGCAACGGCATTTTTTATACGCTGAGTTATCTGGCCAGCCTGGAAAACAGCGGCACACGAGTGGTGAACGGCCACAAAGCCTTCAGGTTTGAAACCTCCAAGGCGCTGCAACTTTCTTTGTTGCAGCAGTTAGGCGTCGCTTATCCGCGGAGCCGGGTCATCAACCATGCCTCCCAGGCGGTACACGCCAGCAGTGGCTTGCGTTTTCCCGTGGTGGTGAAAGCCAACATCGGTGGCAGCGGCGTAGGCATCGTGCGCTTCGACTCGGTAGGGCAATTGGGCAAGGCCGCGGATGCGGGCGAACTGAACCTGGGGTTTGACAGCACGGCGCTGGTGCAGGAATTCATCCCTGCCCGGGACGGACGCATCATGAGAATTGAGGTGATCGGCGGGAAATTTATTTACGGGATCCGAGTTTATTCATCCGGGGACATCTTCGATCTGTGCCCGGCCGACATTTGTTCGACCACCAGCGGGGTGGAGCTGGTGAGGTCGGTCTGTGCAGTGGATGCCCCCAAGAACAGCTTGACGGTGGAGGCTTATGACCCTTCTCCGGAGGTGATTAAGGACGTGGAGCGAATCTTTGCCGCCACCACCATTGAGGTGGGAGGAATTGAATCAATCGTGGACGACCGTGATGGCAAGCTTTATTACTACGACATTAACGCGCTGTCCAACTTTGTGGCGGAAGGGCCGCGGGTAGTCGGGTTTGATCCTTATGCAAAACTAGCGGATTATCTCGAGAGTGAGGCTCGCGGATGAGATTTGGATACTGGATGCCGGTCTTCGGGGGCTGGCTGCGTAATGTGGAAGACGAAGGCATGGAGGCAAGCTGGGAATATGTAAGCCGGCTGGCCCAGCGCAGTGAGGAAGCCGGTTTCGACCTCACGCTCATCGCCGAGCTGAACCTGAATGACATTAAGGGGGTGCACGCCCCGGCGCTGGATGCATGGTCCACGGCGGCGGCCCTGGCGGCGGTTACCAAGACCCTGGAACTGATGGTGGCGGTGCGCCCGACTTTTCATTCGCCCGCGCTGCTTGCTAAACAAGCGGCCACCATTGATCACATCAGTGGCGGGCGCCTGTCACTGAACGTGGTTTCGTCATGGTGGGCCGATGAGGCCAAAAAATACGGGGTCCATTTCGAGCAGCATGAAGACCGCTACGCGCGCACCTCCGAATGGCTCGATGTAGTGGATGGAGTATGGAAGCAGGACCACTTCTCCTTTACCGGAAAGTATTACTCGGTGGAAGACAACGTTTTGCAGCCCAAGCCGCTATCGCGGCCGCGGCCGACCATCTATGCGGGAGGCGAATCAGAGGCGGCCAAAGACCTGATCGCGCAGAAATGTGACGCCT
>JBBSHD010000095.1:0-7745 GCA_038253455.1 Terriglobales bacterium
GGAACCCCGATTCACGCGATACCAGCGATTCCAGCTTGTTCTCACTGCGCAGGTGCGAACGGTTCTTGATAAAGAAGAACAGACACACGGCAAAAATAATTCCCAGGAAGCTCAGAAACCATGTGCCGATCGAAGACTGGGCAAACGCATGCACCGAGCTCACCACGCCGCTGCGGGTGAGAAAAGTTCCCAGTATGGATAGCATGAAGGTCACGAAAATAAGCCAGACGTTCCACACCTTCATCATGCCGCGCTTTTCCTGCATCATCACCGAATGGAGAAATGCCGTTCCCGTAAGCCAGGGCAGCAGTGAAGCATTTTCCACCGGGTCCCATCCCCAGTAACCGCCCCAGCCCAGCACCGAGTAGGCCCAGTGCGCGCCCAGAAAAATTCCGCAGGTAAGAAAACACCAGGTCACCATGGTCCAGCGGCGGGTGATATGGATCCACTTTTCCCCGGGATACTTCATGATGAGCGCGCCCAGCGCGAACGCAAACGGCACGCTGAAACCCACGTAGCCCAGGTACAGCATGGGGGGATGGATCACCATCTCAGGATATTGCAGCAGAGGATTGAGCCCGCTGCCTTCCACCGGCGTCGTGCCCGACATCAGGGCAAAAGGGTTGGCGGCAAAATTGAGCAGGGTGAGGAAGAAAATCTGGATGGCGGCGATGACCACCGACGCATGCGCCACCAGGAGCTGATCGACGCGATGGCGCACCCGCAGGATGAGTCCATAGGTGGATAGCAGCATCGCCCAGAACAGCAGCGAGCCTTCCTGCCCCGACCACAGCACCGCGAATTTATAAGCGAGGGGGAGCTCCCGGTTGCTGTGATGAAAGATGTAGGCCACCGAGAAATCATTCTGGAAAGCGGCGGTCAGCAAGGCTACAGCCGCGGCCAGCACCGCGAAGAACGTCCCAATGCCGGCCCGGCGCGCGGTTTCCCGCACCCGCAAGGCATAGGAGTTCCGCTTGTTCGCCAGCGCGAGAATCCCCGCGACAAACGAGTAAGCGGCCAGAGCCAGCGCCAGCAGGAGAGCGAAACTTCCAAATGTAGGCATGGGGAAGATCTATTCTTGCAAAATGCGCACAATGAGGCAACTGCCGGGTGGGGAGGGCGAAGTTTAAGAGCAAGGGCGAAAGACGATATCGTGCAATCCTTAACCCGCTCTCTGCATTTGCCCGATGACTTATCTCTATGAAAGAGTTATAAAGGGGCAATCCCCCTGGCTCGCTTGATTCGTTCTGGAATGGAATGAATACCTGGATCAAAATTTGCGGCACCACCAGCACTGAAGACGGACTGGCCGCCATCGCCGCCGGCGCCAATGCCCTGGGATTTGTGTTTGCTTCCAGCGCGCGCCGCATTCATCCGGAAAAAGCGCGGGTGGCGATTTGCGAGCTCAGCCCGATCATGGGAGACAAGATCGAGTCTTTCGGGGTGTTCGTCAACGAATCCGCCGAAGACATTGCGGAGGTGGTGAGGCGGGTTTGCCTGACCGGGGTGCAACTGCATGGGGACGAGGACCCGGCGATGGTATCGAAACTACGCGCAGCCCTGCCCTTGCGCCAGGGGCCAGAACGGCGCAAGATCAAGATCGTTAAGAGCATTCAGGTGGTTGACGGCTTTGAGAACACCATCCTGGAGTTTGTTCGCCGCGGAGAGGAACCGGACGCGTTTCTGCTGGATTCCCCGGCGACGTCCCGTTCGGCCAGCTCTCCGGCTTCGGGGCGCACCTCGGCGCCGCGCGGCGGCACCGGCAAGAGCTTTGACTGGGCGATGGCAGCCCGCGGATTGCGCGCGATCGCCGGAAAATACCACGGCCACATCCTGGTATCCGGAGGATTGAATTCCGGCAACGTGGCTGAGGCCATCGGGTTGCTTCATCCTTACGGCGTGGATGTAGTCTCGGGCGTGGAACGGCGCCCCGGGAAAAAGGACCCGGAAAAGTTGAAGGCCTTCGTGCTGGCGGCGCAGGGGCGCGAACTTTCTGCGGCTTCACTGCGTACTCACTGATTCTTGCACCAGCGATTCTTCCACCGGCGGCAGGCAGGAATGCACCCTCGTCCCGTAATATCGTAGTACCAATTCCACCCATTCAAATCCAACAAATTTTATGCGGGCCTGCCTGTCCGCGCAAAGCTTCAGGAGAAGTCTTACCGATGAAAACAGCTTCAAAAAGCGCGCCGAAAAAAAACCGGGGTGCCCGGCCCCGGGCGCAGGCCCGCACCCAAACCGGCCCCGCGGGAAGGTTTGGCGGCTACGGCGGCAGGTATGTCCCCGAGACCCTGATGGCGGCCCTCGAAGAGCTCGAAGCCGCTTATGCCTGGGCGAAGGCCGACGCCGGCTTCCAGCGCGAATGCCGGCGGCTGCTGGAAGAATATGCGGGGCGCCCCACGCCGTTGTTCCTGGCGAAGCGCCTGACCGAGCATTGCGGCGGCGCCAGAATTTATCTCAAGCGCGAAGACCTGCTCCACACCGGCGCGCACAAAATCAACAACTGCATCGGGCAGGCGTTGCTGGCGGAAAAAATGGGCAAGCGCCGCATCATCGCCGAGACCGGCGCGGGCCAGCACGGGGTCGCCACCGCCACGGTATGCGCGCTGTTTGGCTTCGACTGTGTCGTTTATATGGGCGAAGAAGACATGCGGAGACAGGAATTGAATGTCTTCCGCATGAAACTTCTCGGGGCCGAGGTGCGCGCCGTGAAATCCGGCTCGCGCACCCTCAAAGACGCCATCAATGAGGCCATGCGCGATTGGGTCACCAACGTCCGCACCACCCATTACCTGCTGGGCAGCGTGCTGGGCGCCCATCCCTACCCAACCATGGTGCGGGATTTCCAATCCGTGACCGGCAAAGAAGCGCGCGCGCAGATACTCAAGGCGGAGGGCCGTTTGCCGGCGGCGGTAATTGCCTGTGTGGGCGGCGGTTCCAACGCAATCGGAATTTTCCACGAGTTTCTCGGCGATGCCCAGGTGAAGCTCATCGGGGTGGAGGCCGGCGGCCGCGGCCCCGCTCTGGGCGATCACGCCGCGCGGCTCGCGACCCGCACTCCCGGCGTGCTGCAAGGGACATATTCATACGTGCTGCAGGACCCCGAGGGAAACATCGCCGGCACTCATTCAATCTCGGCCGGATTGGATTACCCCGGCATCGGCCCCGAGCATGCCGGTCTGGCTGATTCCGGCAGGGCCGAATATGTTTCGGCCAATGACGAAGAGGCGCTGGCCGCATTTGACCAGCTCTGCCGCGTGGAAGGAATCATTCCCGCGCTGGAGAGCGCGCATGCGGTCGCTGAAGTATTGAAGCGGGCGCGCCTGATAAAAAAGAATGAAGCCATCATCGTCAATCTCTCCGGACGCGGCGACAAAGACCTTGGCATCGTGCGGGAAAAATTCAAGTTTTAGGACCTGACGTTCACCCATGTCCCTGACCTTTCGAAATAAGCCCGGCTTGGTTGTCTATGTGACCTGCGGAGACCCCGATATGGGCACAACCGAGGAAGTGGTGATGGCGGCCCTTGCCTCGGGCGCCGACGTAATCGAGCTGGGCGTGCCCTTCAGCGACCCCGTGGCTGACGGCCCGGTGATCCAGCGGGCCAGCGAACGCGCGTTGCGCGGGGGCGCGTCCCTCGAAAAAGTGCTGCAGCTGGCTGCCAGAATCAGGCGCAGGTCCAATGCCGGGTTGATGGTTTTTTCCTACCTCAATCCCATCCTGCAATTTGGCGTGGAGAAGTTCTGCGCGAGCGCCGCAGACGCCGGCCTCGATGGCGCCCTGGTGGTTGACCTGACCCTGGAAGAATCAGCGGGCTACATAAAAGAGATGCGCGCGCGCCGGCTTTCCACGGTTTTTCTGGCGGCCCCCACCAGCGGTGGGGACCGCTTGCAGCGCATTGCCGACGCCTCCACCGGCTTCGTGTATGCGGTATCGCGCACCGGCGTGACCGGGGCGCAAAAACAACTTCCTGAAGATGCCCGCGGACTGGTAGAGCGCCTGCGCCCGCTCACCGACCTGCCTATCGCGGTGGGCTTTGGCATCAGCACGGCGGCGCAGTTGCGCGAGGTGGGAAAGTTCGCCGACGCGGGCGTGGTGGGCAGCGCGATTGTGGGGACTATCGAACAGTGTCCTAATGCGCGAGGCGCGGCCGAGGCCGTGGGAAACCTGGTGGGGAGCCTGCTGGCGCGAGCAGAGGTTGGCGCGCCGTAGTACTCTTTTTGTTTCGGAAAAATGTATATGGAAATAAGTGACTGGCGAAAGAAGATTGATGAGATGGACCTCCGCATGGTTGAGCTTCTCAACCAGCGGGCCCAGGCCGCGCAGGAAATCGGCAAGCTCAAGCGCAACACCGGCATGCCTGTGTATGAGCCGCAGCGAGAAAAGGCGATTTTCGAAAATGTGGAGAAATACAACCGGGGCCCTCTGCCGGCGGGCCAGTTACGGCTGGTGTTTGAGCGAATCATCGATGTGATGCGTTCCCTGCAAGGACACGAGATGGAAGAAAAACACGACGACCGAAGTTAGCAGAATGGGAATGACAACTACATAAGTATTTTGTGGCGCCGGGTGGTAAGAGGAACTCATGATTGTGGCAATGCAAGAGTCGGCGGACGAAGCGCGCATCCAAAATGTGATCGAGCGTCTGGTCATGCTGGGATTTCAGGTGCACCGCTCCACCGGCGAACAACAGACGGTGCTGGGCGCGATCGGCGTGAAGCCGGGGTTCGACGTCACCGAAATCGAGATGCTCGACGGGGTGGCGCACGTTCATCGCATCACCGTCCCCTACAAGCTTGCGGGCCGCGCCTTTCGTCCCGAAGGCACTATCGTCAAATTCGCCAACGGCCTCAGCATCGGCGGCCGAGGTGTGGTGGTAATGGCAGGGCCGTGCTCGGTGGAATCACGCGAGCAGCTCTTTTCCGTGGCGCAGTCGGTTTCACAGGCGGGCGCGCGGGTGCTTCGCGGCGGCGCGTTCAAGCCGCGCAGCTCTCCCTATTCTTTTCAAGGCATGGGCGAAGAAGGGCTCAAGCTGCTGCGCGAAGCCGGCGACCGTTTCGGTCTGCTGATCATCAGCGAGGTGATGGAAATCTCGCAAATCGAGCTCATGCTTCCCTACGTTGACATTCTGCAGGTGGGCGCGCGCAACATGCAGAACTTCAACCTGCTGCGCGAATTGGGCATGGTGACCAAGCCGGTATTGTTGAAGCGCGGCATCGCGGCCACCTTCGAAGAGATCCTGCTATCAGCGGAATACATCATGGCGGGCGGAAATTATGAGGTCATCCTGTGCGAGCGCGGCATTCGCACATTTGAAACCTATACCCGCAACACCATGGACATATCCGCGATCCCCATCTTGAAGAAGCTGTCGCACCTGCCGATGACAGCCGATCCATCGCACGGCACCGGGCGGCGCGACCAGGTTTCATCGATGGCGCGAGCGTCGGTGGCGGCGGGCGCGGACGGGCTGTTGATCGAAGTCCACAACAATCCTGATAAGGCGTTGTCGGATGGAGCGCAGTCGCTCTACCCCGAACAGTTCGAACGGCTCATGGCCGAAGTGCGGATGATCACGCCGGCGATCGACCGCGAGATTGCCTGACCTGATTTCTTGCTGCGGTTCGCCTCCACGATGGGAATAAACCAAATCACTATCATCGGCGCCGGCCTCATCGGGGGCTCGCTCGCGCTGGCTTTGAAGCAACAGGGCTTTGCCGGCAAGATCGTGGGCTGCGATCACGAACCGGTGCTGGCGAAAGCGCTTGCGATGAAGGCCATCGACAGCGCGGTGTCCGACCCGCTGGCGGCGTGCGCCGGCAGCGACGTGGTGGTGCTGGCCGCTCCGGTTTCCGCGATCATTGATTTGCTGGAACGCCTTTTGCCGGAGCTGCCGCCGCATGTGCTGGTCACGGATACCGGCAGCACCAAGTCGGAAATCATGGCGCGCGCCGAGGCTGCGCTCGATGAGACTGCGCGGAACCCGCAGCGGTTTCTGGGCGGGCATCCCATGGCGGGGAAAGAACACAGCGGCATCGAGCACGCTTCGGCGGCGCTCTTCGAAAATTCGGTGTGGTTTGTCACTGCACTTGCCGGCGCGGCCGTGACCGAGGGCAAGGCCTCAGAGTGGACGGCCCTGCTTGGCGGCGTCGGCGCGCGGGTCGTACCCATCGACGCTGAGAGCCATGACCGGCTTTGCGCGTGGTGCAGCCAGCTTCCGCAGATGATGTCCACGGCACTGGCATCGTGCCTGCTTGATTTTGCAGAAAAATTTGAAGCTGAATCAGGCGCTACCGCGCCGCTCCACCTCGCTGGCGGCCGCGCGCTGCGGGAGATGACGCGGATCGCCGGAAGCCCTTATTCGATGTGGCGCGATATCGCCATGACCAATACCGATAACATCGCCGACGCGTTGCTGGGTCTCGAACAGACCCTGGCGCATATTCGCGAGAACTTGAAGTCCCCGGAATTACGCGAGCAGTTCAAGCGCGGGAACGAGTTCGAACTGTAAGCCGCGCCTGAAACAACTCAAGACAGCATGGTCTTAAGCGCCGGGCTGATGATCAGTTCAGCTTCAGTGGCTGCCTGCACCTGTTCGGCGGTCATGCCCGGCGCGACTTCTTCCAGCACTAGTCCGCGCGGCGTGACCTTGATGTAGGCCATCTCGGTCACAATCGTTTCCACCACCTTCAAGCCGGTCAATGGCAGGGTGCATAGCTTGAGAATCTTGGGCTGGCCATCGCGGGTGGTATGTTCCATGGCCACAACCACTCGCCGCGCTCCCGCCACCAGGTCCATGGCGCCGCCCATCCCTTTGACCATTTTTCCAGGAATCATCCAGTTAGCGAGATTTCCCTGCGCATCCACTTCCATCGCGCCCAGCACGCTGAGGTCAATGTGGGAGCCGCGGATCATGGCGAATGAATCGGCGCTTGAAAAGTAGGACGTCCCGGGAAGCTCGGTAACGGTTTCCTTGCCGGCGTTGATCAGGTCGGCATCTTCTTCACCGGCGCGGGGATAAGGACCGACCCCCAGCATTCCATTCTCGCTTTGCAACACCACATCCATGCCGGGGGGCACGTGGTTGGCGACCAGCGTGGGCATGCCGATTCCCAGGTTCACATAGAACCCGTCGCGCAGCTCGGCGGCGACACGCTTTACGATGCGATCGCGTTTCTCAGTGTCTTTGGGGTTGGCCATAGGGTCAGGGTTTGGCGGGCAGATCGTCTTTTCTTACGGTGCGTTTCTCAATCCGCTTTTCATAATGGGAGCCTTGAAAGATGCGCTTCACATACACGCCCGGGGTGTGGACCATGTCGGGATCGAGCACGCCGGGCTCAACCAGTTCTTCGACCTCAGCGATGGTCACGGTGGCGGCGGTCGCCATCACCGGATTAAAGTTGCGCGCGGTCTTGCGATAAACCAGGTTGCCGGTGCGGTCGCCCTTCCACGCTTTGATGAAGGCGAAGTCGGCGTGCAGCGCCTGCTCCATGATGAAGGCGCGCCCGTTGAAATCGCGGCTTTCCTTGCCTTCGGCGATGATGGTCCCAACGCCGGTTGGAGTGAAGAAGGCGGGAATTCCGGCGCCCCCGGCGCGAATACGCTCCGCAAACGTCCCTTGCGGGTTGAGCTCCAGTTCCAGTTTTCCCGAGAGCACCATCTCTTCGAGCAGCTTGTTCTCGCCCACGTAGGTGCCGATATGTTTCTTGATCAGGCGCGCTCCCAGCAATAAGCCCAGGCCAAAA
>JBBSHD010000096.1:0-7719 GCA_038253455.1 Terriglobales bacterium
GCGTTCGGCAGCGCAGCCGCTGGTGGATTCCGTGCATTTCATTAACAGCAAGGCATGGCGAAAAGGATGGAATTTTCCCGCGCAGACATTCGCGAGCTGGTCGCGCATGCGCGGCGAAATCCAGGGAGTGCGGCGCGGCCGATATCAAGTGGCGCTGGACCTGCAAGGCTCGATCAAATCCGCGGTCATGAGCCGGCTCAGCGGAGCAAAACGCCGCATCGGCGCGGCGCGGCCGTGGGAAGCCCCCGCAGTCATGATGTACACCCACCCAGTTCCGCAAAAGGCGGTGCACGTGATCGAGCGCGGCCTGGAGCTGGCGGGAGCGGTAGCGGAACGCGAGTTGCGGCGCAGCAGCGAGCCGGTTTTATTTCCCCACGATGCTGCCGCCGAGCGCTGGTGCGATGAGGAACTGGCGAGGCTGGGCGTAGCCGGCTTCGCGCTGGTGTCCCCGGGAGCGGGATGGGCAGCCAAGCGCTGGCCTGCCGAGCGCTACGGCGCTGTGGCCGCGGCGCTGGCAGCACACGGATTGCGGACGCTGCTCACCACCGGCCCCGGCGAAGAACACCTGGCCGCGGCGGCGCAGCAATCGAGCGCCGGCGCCGCCCATCCCATATCGTGTTCGCTGGCCGAGTTGATTGCTCTCACCCGCAGGGCAAGGTTATTTATCGGCGGCGACACCGGCCCCTTGCATCTGGCTGACGCCCTGGGCGTTCCCGTGGTCGCACTTTTCGGCCCCACGGACCCGGCTCGCAACGGGCCACAGGGCGCGCGAAGTTTGACCTTGCGCTCCGCACTCAGCGTTACCAGTTATGCGCACAATGCGAAGCCCGATGCGGGGCTAATGTCGATCACTCCGGCGGAAGTAATTTCCGCGGCGCGGCAAATATTAGCCGGGCCCGCGCGGTAGATGACGCAAACATGAGTGAACCCAAAAAATCCGGCGCCCGGCAATGACTTGGTCCCTCGTCGCCCGCCGCATCAGGGTTCCCGCCGGATTTATTTTCGGCGGGATCTATCTATGGCTGGCGCAGCCGGTGTGGGCATCTCTGGCCGCGGGCGCCGTTGTCAGTTTCGCCGGAGTATGGCTGCGCGCGCTGGCCTCCGGACACTTGCAGAAAAATATGGAGTTGGCCACCCGCGGGCCGTATGCCTACACCCGCAATCCGTTGTACCTGGGCTCGATCATCATTGCCATCGGCTTTGCGGTGGCGGCGCTTAACGCCGGGGTATGGGTCGGCGTGATCGTGATGTTCACCGCCATCTACCTGCCGGTCATCAAGGGCGAGGAAGCTTATCTGCGCGCGCACTTCCCCGGCTACAGCGATTATTCCAACCAGGTACCGGTGTTGCTGCCAAAATTTCGCGCCGCGCACGACGGAAGCGATGGGATCACGCCCGCCAGCCGCTTCTCACGCGAACGCTACCTGCGCCATCGCGAGTACAATGCTCTTATAGGCGCTGTTGCCATGATGCTGGCGCTGGTTTTGAAAATTCTGTGGCATCGGAAGCATGTTGGATTCTAATTCCTTACAAAAAAGCGCTCATTCGTTGCTTGCCCTCATCCCCAAAATTCAGCAGACGTTGAAATTCAGCGCCTTGCGCCCTCCTTCTGCCTGGGCCAGGGCTCGAACCGGTTTGGCCGGGAACTTTGCGGTTCTGCTGGTGTTTACCCTGGCGTTTGGAGTGGCGGGGACGGGCCAGGGAGCATCCCAGCCCCAGAAGGCCGTTCGCCCCAATGTGAGCAAGCCGGCCAGGGCGCTTGCCCCTGCCGCGGTCGGCCCGGGAGCGGTTGCGCCCCAGCCCGCGAACGGAGCAGTGGCGCTTGACCCTGGCAGCGACCGCGCGGCCAACTATCGCTTGCCCGATGGCCAGACTTTTTATTACGACGTGGATTGGCGGCTGGTGAAGGCGGGCAGCGCCACCCTCGAAATTGGGGCCGCCGGAGCGGAACAGCGCATCCTGGGGACCGCCAATTCCAACGGCGTAGTGGGAGTTTTATACCGGGTGCACGACCGTTTTGAATCTTTCTTCGATTCCAATTCGTACTGCTCGCGCCAGATCAGCAAGCAGGTGGAAGAAGGGTTTCGCCGGGTCAATACCGAGATCCGCTTCGACTACTCGCGCGGCAAGAACGTGCTCGACGAAAAAAATCTGCGCCTGGGCACCAGCAAGCATGTCGAGAGCCTGATTCCTCCGTGCGTCAGCGGGATTCTTTCGGCGGTGTACTTCGTGGCCTCACGCTCCCTGGCGCCCAACGCCACTTATTCATTCCCCATGAATGACGGCGAGCATACGGTAGGAGTGAAAGTGCACGTGGAAGCCAGGGAAACCATCAAGACCCCGGCGGGCACGTTCAAGACCGTCCGGGTACAGCCCGAGGCGGAAAGCGGGCCGCTGCGGGAAAAAGGCAAGCTATGGCTGTGGTATTCCGACGATGCGGCGCATATGCCGGTGCAGATCCGCGCACGCCTCTCCTGGGGCACCCTCACCATGCACCTGCAGCATGTGGAGCGGCATTAGATTATGGCCTCCCGCACCGATCCCAAGTCCGTCGATGTCCACGTTTCCACCGGGGCCGGAATGGAGATCACCTGGCAGGACGGGCATCATAGCAATTATCCCTTCCCTTACCTGCGCAACGCCTGCCCCTGCGCGCTGTGCAACGAGGAACGTCCCGCGGGACACAAGCCGGGCAGCCCCCCGGTACCTAAACCCGGGGCGCTGCCCATTTTCAAGGAGCCGGCGCGCGCCAAAGAAGCCAAGCCGGTCGGCAACTACGCCATCAGTTTTACCTGGAACGATGGCCACGAGCACGGCATCTATTCCTGGGAATACCTGCGCTACCTCTGCCCGTGCGGCGAGTGCCAGGCTGCCAATGCGGCGGGCGAAGAGGGCTCCGGGCTCCCCGGGCATCCCAGCGTAAAATAAATAGAAGCAGTACCTTTGCCTGTGACCGGTATGAAGCCTGGTCATCCGGCGTTCATTTAATCAGCAGCTCCGCCCCAGAAAGATTCGCCCGTGGAACTTCTCGACCAACTTAATCCCCAGCAGCGCGAGGCCGTCGAAACCATTCACGGGCCCCTGCTGATTCTCGCGGGCGCGGGCAGCGGCAAGACCCGGGTGATCACTTACCGCATCGTGCACCTGATGGAAAATTGCGGGGTCTCGCCCGACTCGATCCTGGCGGTCACGTTCACCAACAAAGCGGCGCAGCAGATGGGGGAGCGGGTGGAGGCGCTGGCGGGCCTCCGCAGCCTGGCGCGTCCCATGATTTCGACGTTTCACGCATTCTGCCTGCGGGTGTTGCGGCGCGACATCGAGCGGCTGAACATCGCCGGTTTGCCGGACTACACCCGAAACTTTACCGTGTACGACGAATCGGACCAGTTGCAACTGGTGAAGCGCAGCCTCAAGCAACTGCAGCTCGACGACAAGTCGCTGACCCCGCGTAGCGTGCTTTCGCGCATCTCCTGGGCAAAAAACCAGATGATGGATGCGCAGGATGTGTACCTCAACTCGCGCACTCCCGACAGCGAAAAGGTGGCGCAGGTGTTCGCCCTCTACCAGAAGGAGCTGCGCAAATCCAATGCCCTCGATTTCGATGACCTGCTGCTGGAATCGCTGCGGCTGATGAAATCGTTTTCCGAGGTCCGCGAATATTACAACCAGCGGTTTCGCTACATCCTCATCGACGAGTACCAGGACACCAACCGCCCGCAGTACGAGCTCATGCTGCAACTGGCGGGGACCGAGCACAACATCTGCGTGGTGGGTGATGAGGACCAGTCGATCTACTCCTGGCGCGGCGCCGAGATCCGCAACATCCTGGAATTTGAAACCGACTTTCCCGAAACCAGGGTGATTCGCCTGGAGCAGAATTACCGCTCCACCAAGGCGATTCTGCAGGCGGCGTCATCGGTGGTGGCCAACAACGTACAGCGCAAGGGCAAAGTGCTGTGGACGGACCGCGAGGACGAAAAACTCATCGGCTTCTACCGCGCGCCCGATGGCGATGATGAAGCCGTGTTCGTGGCCGACGCCATTCGAAGATATGTGCGCGCCGAGCAGCGCGAAAGCCGGGAGCCCAGGGTGGCCATTCTGTACCGCACCAACTCGCAATCGCGGTTGTTCGAAGAGGCGCTGCGCCGCTACCAGTTTGATTACCAGGTGATCGGCGGATTTTCGTTTTACGAGCGCGCCGAAGTCAAAGACATGCTGTCATACCTGCGGCTGATCCATAACCTCGACGATTCCACCGCCCTGCTGCGCATCATTAATAACCCGCCGCGCGGCATCGGCGATTCCTCGCTGGAGCTGTTGGAGCGCCTGGCGCTGGAAACCGGCACATCCATCTGGCGGGTGCTGCTGGACGTGGTGAAAAACAAGCTGGCGCCGCAGCGCGCGGTGGCGGCCATGCAGAACTTCGCGGAAATCATTCTCGACGCGCACGCCATGATGGAAGGGAAATTTGCCGCCCGGCTGCAGGGCACCGCCGGCCCGCAGGCGCCGTCCTATTTCGCGGATGTATCTTTCGCCACCGGGGCCAACGAAACCGCGGAGGCCAGCGACGACTTCGATACCAGCTTCGATTTCTCACCTTTCGCGGCGGATGGCGAGCCCGAAGGCAACGAAGAACCGGCGGCGGAGACGGCGGCGTCGGCTGCGGCGGCGACACCGGGCTTTCCCGCGCGGGGCGACCCGGCCAGAATTGCCCAGTTGTTGAAATTCATCATCGACCGCACCGGCTACATCAAGCGCCTGGAGGCGGAAGAGACGCCGGAAGCGATGGCCCGCATCGAGAACCTGCAGGAACTGGGCAACGCCGCCCAGGAAGCGCGCGAGCGCGAAGAGACGCTGGGCGAATTTCTTGACCACGCGGCGCTGGTCAACGCCAACGATCAATTCAAATCGGCGGTGCAGATTTCGCTGATGACCCTGCACGCCGCCAAAGGACTGGAGTTTCCCCTGGTCTTCCTAGTGGGCATGGAAGAAGGTCTGATGCCGCACTCGCGCACCTTCAATTTTCCCGACCAACTCGAAGAGGAGCGCCGCCTTTGCTACGTGGGCATGACCCGCGCCATGAACACCTTGATCATGACCAATGCCGGCTATCGCCGGCGCTATGGCGGCGACATGCCGCAGGCCGGCATTCCATCACGATTTCTCGAAGAGGTGCCGCCGCACCTGCTGGAAGACCTTGGGGATTCGGCCAACGCCGCCGGGCCGCGCCCGGGCTTCCGGCAAGCCAGGACGCCGGTCTCATCCGGCAACGCCGCGGATTTTGGCGAGACCCATTACCAATACGAAGATGAGGACCAAAGCACGTCGGCCGGATCGCCGGCCTACCAGCGGCGGCAGGCGGGCGGCCGGTCCTTAGCTGGGGCGGGGGCCGGCAAAACCGGCGCCGGCGTCAACAGCATGGATGCGATTGCGGATTTTTTTGCCTCGCGCGGCAAGAAATTCAAGCGTCCCAAAGTGCCTGTGCCCGAGCCCACCGGCAAGACCGGGTGGCGACCGGGGCAGGAGGTGCGGCATCCTAAATACGGGCGCGGCACGGTTTACAAGCGCGAGGGCGAAGGAGAAACCGCGAAGATTACGGTACAATTCCCGAGTGTCGGTCTGAAAAAATTGATGGAAAAGTACGCGCAACTGGAAAAGTGCTAGCGGCACGATCGACCAATCAGAGTTTATGAAAGAGAGAACATGGCAAACACCAAAAGCCTGACCAAAGATGAGCGCAAGGAAAAGAAACGCGCGGCCCGCAAGAAGACAACACCCAAGGCCAAGCGCACCACTCCCCGCGGCTCGATGAAGCGAAAAGTGAAGAAATTGGCTCGCGGCTCCAGCAAGCGTTAATTAGCCAGGGGCCGGCAGAGAAATCGGGGATTGGCTCAAATCAAGGTTTGACCAATCCCTTCAATTTTGCGGTGCTGGAGCAATTTCAACATCATGTCCAGTCAACTTTTTGCCACCAAGTCCATTGACAAGCTCATCTCGGATTCCGAGAGGCCGGAGACGCGCCTCAAAAAGACCCTCGGTCCGGTTGCGCTTACTTCGCTGGGAATCGGCGCGGTCATCGGCTCCGGGATCTTCACCGTAATCGGCACGGCGATCAGCGGAGAGAAATTTCAGACTGATTCCATCATGAACGCGCCGGTCCTCGAATACCTGATTCACCATTCGGCGACGTTCGGCCGTCCGGGCGCGGGCCCCGCAATCGCGCTGTCATTCATCCTGGTGGCCATCGCGTGCGCCTTCACCGCGCTGTGCTACGCGGAGCTGGCGTCGATGATTCCCATCGCCGGCAGCGCTTACACCTATACCTACGCCACCATGGGAGAGCTCATCGCCTGGATCATCGGCTGGGACCTCATTCTCGAATACGCGGTCAGCAACATGGCGGTGGGAGTGGGATTTGCCGGACACATCGTCAACCTCTTCGACCTGCTGCACATCCCGCTTTCCATACGCTGGTCATCGCCGGCCTACCTGCCCCAAGGCATGAACGACGCCATGGGCGTGGCCCTCTATCCCCCGGGCTGGCATTTCGGTTTCAACCTGCCCGCCTTCCTGGTGGTGATTGCGCTGACCATCCTGCTGGTCAGGGGCATTCGCGAATCCGCCAAAGCCAACAACATCATGGTGCTGCTCAAGATCGGCGCCATTTTCGCCTTCATCATCGCCGGCGCGGAATACATCAAGCCCTCCAACTATCATCCATTTGCTCCCAACGGATGGGCCGGGGTGCTCACCGGCGGTTCGATTATTTTCTTTACCTACATCGGTTTCGATTCGGTTTCCACCGCCGCCGAAGAGGCCAAGAACCCACAGCGCGATCTGCCCATCGGCATCATCGCCACCCTGGTGGTGTGCACCATCCTGTACATCGCGGTGGTGGTTGTCCTCACCGGCATCGTGCGCTGGGACAAGCTCGATAGCGCCGCCCCGGTGGTGGCCGCGCTGCGTGACCTGCACCTCAACGCGGTGAGAGCCGGGGTGCTGTTCGGCGCCCTGATGGGCATGATCTCTTCGCTGCTGGTTTTTCAGCTGGGCCAGGCCCGGGTATGGTTCGCGATGTCGCGCGACGGGCTTCTACCCAAAGCGTTTGGCCGCGTGCACCCGCGCTTTCGCACTCCGCACGTCGCCACCTGGGTGGCGGGAATCGTAGTCGGAGTGCCTGCCGGTCTGTTTGATATCGGAACGCTCGCCAATCTCTCCAACATCGGCACCCTGTTTGCGTTTGCCCTGGTGGCGGGCGGCGTGCTCATCCTGCGGTTCAAGCAGCCCGATCGTCCGCGCTCCTTCCGCGCTCCCGGCGGCATCTTCGCGCCGGTGATGAGCGTGCTCACCTGCCTGCTGCTGATGGCCGGGCTGCCCATCATGAACTGGATCCGCTTCTTCGTCTGGCTGGCCATCGGGCTGGTGATTTATTTCCTGTACAGCCGCAATCACAGCGAGTTTTCCCCGAAGAAGCTGTCGGAATGACGGTGAGTGCATGAGCGCCACTTCCACCAATCCCGGCGTTCTGGTTCCCAGCCACTTCATCCGCGCCCTGCCCAAGGCCGAGCTTCATCTACATCTCGAAGGGACGGTCGCGCCGGCGACGCTGGCGGAGCTGAGCCTTCGCAACCACTCGCCGCTGCCCTGGGAGGCCAACCGCTACGGCGCCTCGGTGTCTGAAATTCTGGACGAGGCCGGGGTGCGCCGGCTGTACGAATA
>JBBSHD010000097.1:0-7684 GCA_038253455.1 Terriglobales bacterium
ATCGTGCCGCTGCAGTTGCTGGCGTACCACATCGCCATTCGCCGCGGTTGCGATGTTGACCAGCCGCGCAACCTGGCCAAATCGGTTACCGTGGAGTAGCGCTCCGCGAAAGATAGAATTATCATTCTGCCGCGCCCCCCCCATGGCCACCTTCCCCAGTCAAGGCAAGCACATCACGATTGAGCCTCTGTACCCGCAGGGGACGCCTCATTCCCAAACCGGCCCGGTGCATCACGAGGCGGCCAGCGGCATCGTCGCCGGAGAATCACAACCCGCGGTCATGGTGGTGCACGGCTCCGGCGGCGGCCACTCATCCATCAGCCGCTACTCTCCCATGCTGGCCCGTTTCGGTTACGCCGTGTTCGTGGTGCGTTATTTCGAGAGCACCGGAACCGGCTACGCCAGCCCTTCAGCAACCCGGCAGCATTTCAAAACCTGGGTGCAGACTTTGTCCGACGCTATCGATTTCATGGGCGCGCAACCCACCGTGGACAAGAAACGCATTGGATTGCTGGGCCTTTCGTTAGGCGGCTACCTCGCAATGGCGCTGGCCTCCACCGATAGCAGGGTGAAGGCGGTAGTAGATATCTTCGGCGGATTTCCCGAGCCCTACGCATCCGCGGTAACCGCCATGCCGCCAACCCTGATTCTCCACGGGGACGCCGACCCGGTGGTCTCGGTGTCAGAGGCCTATAAAGCGGAGGCAGTCTTGAAAGACATCAAGGCGCGCCACGAGATGAAGGTCTATCCCGGCCTGGGACACGCGTTTGATCCAGTGTACGCCGTCGATGCTTCGCAGCGGATCTTGTCATTCCTGTCGAGATATTTGAAGGCCGGGGCTTCGCAATAGTCTCTCCAGCGCGCTGTTAGTCGTGCTCGCGCCAGGGCGGGTCCAAGGAACAGCTCTTAGGCCAGTCCACCAACTGGATGTCATTCTGACGACCCCCGGCTTTATCGGGGCGAGGAAGAATCCCTACCCTCTGCAAACTCCCAGCTAGCCCGATGGTTCATCTCCGCCGAATACTGACCACTTTACGATGACGCTCGAGCGCGGCAACTGATCCGTACCGGAGGACGGAAAAGATCCCGGGGAAATATTTGTCGAACAGTAGGGGTCCTTCCTCACCCCGATAAGGCCGGGGGTCGTCAGGATGACACCGGGGAGGGGGATTGAGCTGACATGGCGGCAATCTTGCGTTGTTTGAACGAAAGACCCCACGTTTTATTTTGCTCTTTCTTACTTCGCAAACACTTTCCTGGCCGCCGCCACCGTGTTGCAATGGATGGTCACCGTATCTTCCACTCGCCGCGCATACCCGCCGGCAAACGTGATCATCACCGGGATGCCTCGGGCTCGCGCCACCCGAAACATAAGCTCATCCCGCTGCTTCAATCCTTCAATGCTCAGCTTCAATCCGCCCAACTGGTCTTCTCGATAAGGGTCGGCGCCGGCGATATAGCAGATCAAGTCGGGCGAAAAATTTCGCAGCCCCGAGCTCAAAGCGTTATCCAGCCAGTGCAGGTACTCATCATCGCCGGTACCATCCGGCAGGTTTACGTCGATCGACGATGGCGGCTTGATCGCCGGGTAGTTGTGCTGCTGGTGCAGGGAAATGGTGAAGACTTCCTCTTCGCCTTCCGCACCGTCCGCGTGAACATCCGCGGTGCCCGGCAAATCGGATGGCAGCAGCGCGGATGCATGCCGCCGCGGGGCGAATATGGCTGCGGTTCCGTTGCCGTGGTGGACGTCGCAATCCACGGTCATGGCGCGTTTGATCTTCTTATCTTTCTGCATTCTGCGGATGGCCACGGCCACGTCGTGAATCATGCAGAAGCCTTCCCCGTGTCCGGGAAAGGCGTGGTGAAAGCCGCCGCCCAGGTTGAAGGCAACCGATTCGGCAAGCGCTTTCTCTGCCGCCAGGATCGAGCCTCCCGCGGCCAGCCAGAACGCGCGCACTAACTCCTGCGAAAAGGGGACCTCCATCAAAGCTTGTGCCTGCGGCGACAGCGTCCCGTCTTTCAAGCTGGCTACGTACTGCGGCGTATGCACCAGCAGGATATCCTCGTCACTGGCCGGTTGCGGAACCAGAAAGTCTGCTGGCTCCGCCACATGGGTCTCAAGCAAGCGCTCGTGGATGAGCCGGTATTTTTGCGCGGGAAAAACGTGGGGCCCGATCGGCAGATGGTAGTCGTCGCTGTAAATCAGTTTGAAGGGCAGCATCTTTCATCCTCGGTGGCGCCAATTTCTCACCCATGCCGCGCCCGTGCCTGCCGGAATTAAGCCGGTCATCGCCCGCGGATTATTGTGGAAAGAACCGGTCGTGAACCAGATTGTTCAAGCTGGGCCCAGGAAACGGGTCGGGCATGAAGGTGAGCACGAGCATGACCAGCGCAGCCAGCGCCAGCAGGCGCCGCCCGCGACTCAGCGGGGGCCACACTGGAACCTGGGGATGGCGCGTCCCGGTGACCGCCACCAGGATGCCCCAGATCAGCCATCCGGGCCAGAACATCCAGCCCAGCGGAAACAGGACGGCGATCAACCCTCGCGAAACCCAGCGATGGGCCCGCGGCCAGAGAGAATAAACAATGTGCCCGCCATCGAGTTGGCCGGCAGGCAGCAGGTTCAGCGCGGTGGCAAACATGCCGACAAATGCGGCAATGCCCACGGGATGCAACAGGATCAATTGCCACGGCAACAATCCCGTCGGCCCTCCGGCCAGACGTACCACTTCATGCGCCACGTCGAAAATCAGCGGATAGCCGAACTGAAGTCCCGCATTCACCCCTTGCGGTGTGGCCGGCTTGGATAACAACAGCGCGACCAAAAGCATGGGGACGGCGGCGATGAAACCCGCGATGGGCCCGGAGATGCCGATGTCGAAGAGCGCATCACGATGCGGAATTGGCGACTTGATGCGGATGAACGCGCCTAGGGTGCCGGTGAGGGTGGGCGCGGGGATGAAAAATGGCAGCGTCGCATAAACCCGGTGGCGCGCACAATAAATTACGTGTCCCATTTCGTGCATCAGCAAAATTCCCAGCAGCGTGGCGCTGAACGGAATGCCCAGCAGCAGGCGCGAAGGCTGCTGCAAAATCCAGGACAAGGGGAAAAAATCGGCATCGGTGGAAAACGCCGGAAGACCCTGCAGGAAATTGGATTCCAGCCGCGCTCCAACAATGAGAGTAGTAAAAATTGTCGCCAGCAACAGCAGGGCGTGCAGCCAGTAGCGCCGCGGTCGAGGCTCTTCTTCTTCCGGTTGAATTTCAAGCCGGGGCCAGGCGAGTTCGGGGTCCATCAGGATCGGGCTGGGTTCAGTGGCCATCGTGCGAAAGGTCGCGAGTATAAATAATAGATGGCGGCAGCGGGATAACGAAGCAGGATTCAAACAGAGCTTGCGGCGGATGAAGCCGGTTACCAGGTTGGAATAATCACGGTTGGGAGATCGTTAACCGTTGATACCTAATCGTGAATCGTTACCCGTTAATCGTTAATCGATGGACTGCAACTCTTTACCGGGCTTAAAGCGTACCGCCTTGCCCGGCGGGATATCGACTTCAGCGCCGGTCCGCGGGTTGCGGCCGATGCCGGTCTTGCGCGGGCGTACGTTAAACACTCCAAAACCGCGCAACTCAATTCTTTCGCCCGCGGTCAAAGCTTTTTTCATACTCTCAAACACAGTCTCAACCGCCACCTCGGCCTTGGTCTTGGTGACCCCGGTTTTGTTGACTACTTCGTTGATGATGTCGAGTTTGATCATGATCTTGCCCCATCGAACCGCGGGCCGAATGCAATTATTTTTCCGAGAACAGTCCCTAACTTATGGATAGTAATGGACTTGCGCCCCATTGTCAATCGGGCCGCATTACCAGTAAGATGGCCTCTCTCGCCGGTTCGCCGGCAGGGCCCGCAGGCCAATCTCACAGACTTCATAAGGAAATCAATGCCGATCAAAAGCGACCGCTGGATTCGCCGGATGGCTCTCGAGCACGACATGATCAGCCCGTTCAACGACACCCAGGTGCGCGATGGGGTGATCTCGTACGGACTCTCGTCGTACGGCTATGATCTGCGCGTCTCTGACGAGTTCAAGCTGTTTACCAACGTCAATTCCACGATGATCGACCCCAAGAACTTCGACGAGCGTTCGTTCGTGACCATCTGCTCGGATTGCGCGATCATTCCGCCCAACTCATTTGCCCTGGCCCGGTCGGTGGAGTACTTCAAGATTCCGCGCGACGTGCTGACCATCTGCGTGGGCAAATCAACCTATGCGCGCTGCGGGATTATCGTGAATGTCACGCCGTTCGAGCCCGAGTGGGAGGGCTTCGTCACCCTGGAGATATCCAACAGCACTCCCCTGCCTGCGAAAATCTACGCCAACGAGGGCCTCTGCCAGATTCTCTTCTTCCAGTCGGACGAGGCTTGCGAGACCAGCTATGCGGATAAAAAAGGTAAGTACCAGGGCCAGCAGGGGATCATGCTGCCGCGTTTGTAATGCGGCGGTTCCGCAACCGAAAATGCGCCGCCTTCCCTAGGGCAAGGCCTGTGGCAGCCGCCGGCGACGCGGGCGAATTCAAATTGTAAGCCGGCAGGACCGTTATTCGCCGGCAGCCTCGTCGGCTTTGAACAGGTACTTGATGTTGCGCTTGTAGATCACCACATTGGGCTCATCGATGCGGTTCATCTTGATGCAATTCTTGTCATACCATTCGATGATGCCTTCCAGCTCTTCACCATCCTGCATCACCGCGACCACCACCGTACGGGCCTGCATCTGCTTCTGGTAGTAGAAGCTCTCGGCATGGGTCTGTTCCGGAGGCGGGATCTTTTTGGCGGCAAAATTATCTACGCGCGGAGCGCGTTTTTGCTGGGGGCGTTGGGCTCCACCGTTGCTTGCCGTGCCGTCCGTGCGCGGCCGCGCGGGCCCGGCGGTGATCGGAATTCTCCGCCCACCGTTGGTGTCGATCGCTTGCGCCGGTTCATGAACGACGCCACGGTTGCTATAGCCGCGGTCCGGGGTCAAAGGCTGCGCATCCATCACCAAAGTCTGCCGGGATTCGCTGCGGCCTCTCTGGTTCCCGCGCGAGTCCGGGCGAATTTCATTGCCCGGCTCGGGACGCGGCACGAAATTGTGGCCCTCGGGGCGAATCTCGTCGCCCACATCATCTACCGGCCCGGCAGCGGGGCGCGCGTCGGTCCGCGCCAGTGACGGGCGGATTAATTTCCGGTAGGTGTACTCTTCAATTTCTCGCACAGGGGTCGAGGTAACGTCGTTGCCATTGCTCATAATCGTGGGTTCCATGTCTCCCATGACTGGCAGTGCAGTCATGCGTTATATCTGTGCCGGGATTATCCGTGGGAAAATACGCAGGCTAGCAGAACAGCTTTAATTGGTTAAACAACTGATGTTTCTGGTGAAATCTGGTCAGGTTCGCCGGTGGTGCGGGGCCGTGCTTGGATTTTGACCGCTAACGGTATCACAGGCGGTTTCCTACTGCAAATAATTTGCTGGGGCGACTCAGCCCTTTGGCCTACCGCTCCAGCGATGTGGCAAAGGCGTCGAGCGACAAGTCACGCAGCAGGTTGCGTCTCATTCCCCGTTCCACCTGCCCTAAGCCGGCGGCGGCCGCCTGCACCCAGGCGAAATCGGTCCGCTCCGCCATCTTTTCGAGCGCCGGCCGGATATCAGTGTTGCGAATCATCTCCGGGGTCCCGGATTGCACGAACAGCAGGTCTTCGAGCACAGAGTAAAGCGTGCGCAACAGCTGGTCGGTCTTGCTTTTTCCATCGGCCCCGCCGCGATAGCCTTCGGTCAGTTGAAACAACTGGCTGTGGCCCGTCACCCGGCCGTCGCTGCTGTTTTGCATGGCGGATTGCAGCAGCAGCAGGGCGTCCTGCCGGGCGGTCACGTAGCTTTCAATGTCAAAGCCATAAGCCCGGCCCACCGCCCCGCCCGATAGCCGGCTGACCAGGGCGCGCTGCTTGGGAGACCACTCAGGGCGCTGCTGCGCCAGGTACGCCTCGATTTCAGCGGCGGGTAACGGCGCCAGGAGAAATTTTATGCACCGCGATTGAATGGTGATGGGCAGCTCCGAAGGGTTGGAGGTCAGCAGGAAAAATGTCGCGTATGGCGGCGGCTCTTCGAGCACTTTCAGCAGCGCGTTTACCGCTTCTTTCATAAACGCTGATTCGGTGAATATGAATATCTTGCGGCGGCCGCTTTCCGGGTGGTAAGGCACGGTGGAGATCACGCGCCGCACCTGGCCTACCTTGATCAGCATCTGCGGAGGGTCGGGCGGGACGATCATCACGTCAGGGTGGGTCTGAATCACGATGCGCGTGTCTTTTTTGTCGGCGTCGCGCATGTTCTCGCGCGCCTCCACCGCCTCCGCGAAACGATCTTCGAAGTCGTCGGCCTGCGCGATGCGAAGGCAGTTCGAACACTTGCCGCAGAAATCAGGCAGGCCATCAGACATCGCCTGGATCTCGCAGTTCATGCACCGCGCCAGCATCTGCGCCAGGGTGTACTTCCCTGCTCCCGGCGGCCCATGCAGAATCACCGCCTGGGGAAAGCGGTCGAGTCCCAGCGCCTTGCGCAAGTTGCAGACGGTGCCGGCGTTGCCGTAAAAATTCTGAAAATTCATTTGGCTTCCTCGCCGCGCGGCTCCAGCTTCATGCGCATTCCATACTTCGAGCGCAGCGTGATCAGCGGATAGACCTCCACCCGGTGGCCGGGCTCCAGGGTCATGCGCCAGCGCTGCGCCAGGGCAGCGAGCACGAGAATGGCTTCCATCCACGCAAATGACTCGCCGATGCACTGCCGCGCGCCGGCGCCAAAGGGAAAATAGCTGTACTTGGGACGCGCCGCTTTGGCTTCCGGCGTCCAGCGCTGCGGGTCGAAGCGCAAGGGATCGGTAAAATAGCGCGGATCGCGATGCATCAAGAACTGGCTCATGAACACATTGGTGGCCGCGGGAAGATGATATTCGCCCAAGTCGAAATCGCGCAGCGCCACCCGGCCCTGTGCCCAGGCGGGCGGGTAGAGCCGCATGGATTCCGCCGTGATCATCTCGGTGTATCGCAGTTGGGGAATGTCTTCGAGGCGAGGCGGCCTTCCGCCCAGCACGCTATCGAGCTCACGATGCAGCTCGGCTTCGGCGGCGGGGTTCTGCGAGAGCAGGTACCACGTCCAGGTGAAGGCGTTTGCGACCGTCTCGTAGCTGGCGAGAAAAATAGTCATGATCTCGTCGCGCAACTGCTTGTCGGTCATGCCGCTGTGATCTTCGCCCTCGCGGTCATCGCGTGCGCGCAGCAGCATCGAGAGCAGATCGCCTCCATCCTGGTTCTGGCGGCGGTGCTCGGCAATCAGCCGGTACACGGTGTGGTCAAGCCGCGCGCGGGCGCGCTTAAATTTCATCAGGCCGGGCACGGGATAAGGCTCCAGTTCCTCCGCCCACGGCATCATGATCAAAAAATGATAGAGGCCCATGATGGTTGACACCGCTCCGCCGATCTCGCGCACCTCATCGCCCAGGTCGGCGCCGAACAGCGTCTTGGCCACGATGCCGAGGGTGAGCTCCATCATTTCCACCGAGATGTCGAGGGTGGCGCCGGGCTGCCACTTTTTCTTTTCGGGAAATGCTTCGGCCATTGACACCATATCGGCGGCATAGGCGACGATCC
>JBBSHD010000098.1:0-7664 GCA_038253455.1 Terriglobales bacterium
AGTATTGATTCAGGGTGCGTGTGGGACGTTCCAAGAGGCTGCAAGAACTGAGAAAACAATTTCGCAATATAAATGAGGGTTTATGAAAAGCGGCGTCGACAATCTGGTCACAAATTTAACCATCAGCGCGATTTCCATCAGTGTGAGATTTCTCGGCACGCTAGTGGGAAAGCTTACCAACGGAGCCGGGCCCATCAGGGCCAAGGTGAACGCATTAAAGGCGGTTGAAGATCAGTACACCCGCCTTATCGTGTGGGAATCGAACCATCTGGCGGTCGATTCAGAGCAAAACTGGAACCGCTACTTCTAGGGCACTTCAGAGTCTGGGTCACGGCCATGGCGCCCGAGTACGAGTTCGACTTCTTCGGTGGAGCAGCAGGGTTCAGAGTCAAGTGTCTCAACTGGGCTGTTGCGGGTGTGAGTTTTGCTCTTTAGTGGGGAGCCGCGGACTTCAGGCCTTGAGAAGCTTTTCCCATTCGGCCAATAGAGATATAAGCCTGCCTTTAAAGTGCCGAGATTCGGACGGCTGCGTGATCAGAAATTGCAACCAACCTCGTTGCGCTCCCATTCGGGTCTTGCTTTTCAGGTGGAAGCAGCGGACTTTCAGTCCACTGAATAGTCGCCTCTTTATTTGGGCTTCAGCCCCGGTGGAGAGTGCTTGCAAAAACCAAAGGTCCCGCTTTCATCCCCCCAATGGAGTTTTGTTTTTTTCGCGGCCGGTTGGTTGCAGCCTCTAAGAGCCGTCTTCAATGGGGATGCGCTGGGTTTGGCTTTTGGCTGCTCCCAACTTTTGCGTTGATGGGAAACGCCGGCAGCCGGGCAAGGCCAGATTCAAAGAAAACGCAGGGTCCTTCGGTCAAACAAAAAGCAAAAGCTCGTTCCAGGACGACAATTCATGGGGCGTTTTCTCTCCTCAGCATTGTCTTATTCGACTTCTTGAAATTTTGGCGGTTCGATCAAGAGATCAGGTCTTGAGTTTGCGGTTGCGTTAAAGCGGCGAACTTCAGGATCGGTGTCGCAACTCGCGCTCATCAATTACGGAGCCTGCGAAGCGTCCGGCAGATAGAAAGTAAAGGTTGCGCCGGCCATCGAAGGGTCGCGGACCACCTCGATCTGACCTCCCATTTTCTTTACCAGGTTCTTGGTCACCCACAACCCCAGGCCGTTGCCCTTATCTCCCTTGGTGGAGATGAACGGCTCGAAGATGGTGGTCAGCATCTCGCGGGGAACCCCAGGCCCGCTGTCGGATATGGATATCCTGGCGCCCCAGCGTTCGGGATGGGTAGTGATGCGCACCTGGCCCCCCGACCCGGCGGCGTCCATGGCGTTGCTGATGAGGTTGGTGAGAATCTGCCGCAGTTCCCCGGGGAAGGTGGTGATCTGGCGGGGCTCGCCGAAATTCTTTTCAAAACGCAGTCCCGTAGCCGCCTTTTTTTCCAGGAGATGAAGTGCGTCGTCGATGGCGTGGTGCAGATCGACGGGCTCGGGGGCGTGGGTTTCTTTAAACGCGCCCAGGGTCTGCTCGATGATGTGGGCGACGCGCTCGGTCTCATCCTTAATCTGGAGCACAAGAGTATGGGTGGCAGGGTCTAAGGGAAGGCTTTCCAGAAGATAGGTGGCGGTGGTGATGGCCATGAGCGGGTTATTGATTTCATGAGCGATAGTGGCGGAGAGGCGGCCGGCGCTGGCCAGCCTTTCCGATTCGAGGAGCGCTGCCTGGGTTTTTTTCTGGTAGAGGTCGGCGGAATAGAGCTGCCGGGACTGGAACCAGATGAGGATGACAAAAAAGAAGATATTGACCACCACGGTGAGGGCGATGCCCAAATTCGGCAACCCGTAATTGAAACGCGGGTGGATGAAGATCCAACCCAGCAGGATGGGGACGACCACCGCGAAGGGAAGCAGGGAGCGGGCCATCCAACCGGCATTGCCTTCGGAGCAGATCACATAACCCACGCCATGGCTGGGGTCGGCGAACAGAATGCCCGTTCCCAGAAGGAGAAAAGCCACCACGGTATGGAGGGCCATGGCGGTCTGGTTGGCGGTCCCGTACAGCAGAGGCTGGCCGTAAAGATAGCCGACGAAGGCGAGTAGCGAGGAGAAGATGGGCAGCAGTGCCAGTAACTGTGCGGCAATAATTTTTTGCCGGGCCAGCGAAGTGAGCGCCAGCCCGATCATCAGGAAATTCAAGGCGGTGATGTGGGCCATTCTTCCGGGATAGCCTACGCGGGCGGGATCGCGAAAGAGGATTTGATCGAAATGCAAGTCGGCGCCGAAGGCATATTCATACAGGGTGAGGATGGCGATGAGAAGCACCGGGACGGCGAGAGCAAAAGTGAGAGGGCTGCGCGTGCGAGGGGCGCGATGCCAGAGGGCAAGCCCCATGCCGGCGGCCACCATGGCCACGGAGGCATTGGCCTTCATGGAAGTCAGGCCCGGCAAGACCGCGGCGGCGATGGGATGGGTCATCCACGCGGCCAGCACCACTACGCCGAGTATCACAACCATCACTGCCGCCACTCGGGTAAGCTGCCGGGCTACTCTGGCGGTAAAGGTATCGGTCATGCGCGCAAGATCAGGATATCAGGAGAGAATGCCGGTCCGGCGGCGTGGAGGCGAGTTGGCTCGCAGCGCGAAGCGGCCAAGCCTGCGGGCGCAGGATCTTCTGCGGAGGCCTCATCGGTCAGTCAGAAGGCAAGGTTGAGGGAAGACTCCAGCGCGGAGGGCGCCCCAGGAATGGGCGCAAGCTCGGGAAAGTCATCATCCCACAGTGGCCAGGGGGCGGAGGAATTTCCCAGCACTTCGCGGAGGCCGGCAAACACTTCGGGGTCCCACCAGCCGCGTGAAATTTCATCTTCCATGGCGGCCAGGGCGTCGGCGGAGGAGAAAGCCGATTTATATGGGCGCGCGGTGGTGAGGGCGTCATAGACGTCAATGATCTGGAGAATGCGCGCGGTCAGGGGAATCTCATCGCCGCGCAGGCCGTCGGGGTAACCGGCGCCGTTCATTTTCTCGTGATGATGGCGGATGATGGGAAGAACCAGCGAAAAGGATTTCATGGGAGCACAAATGCGCTCGCCGACCACAGGATGCTGGCGCACTATGTTCATTTCATCTTCGGTCAACCGGGCCGGCTTCAAGAGGATGGAATCAGGAATGGCGACCTTGCCGATGTCATGGACGACGCCGGCTCGCCGCAGCGCGATGACGTGCTGCGCGGGGATGCCGAGCGCCACCCCCAGCCGCGCCGAATACTTTGATAAACGCTGGCAGTGCCCTTCGGTGTAAGGGTCTTTGGCTTCGATGCTGCGGGCGAGGGTAAACAATACTGTTTCAGTTTGCTCCAACTCGTCGGTAAAGAACTTCATGCTCAGCAGCGATTGCACGCGGGCCAGCATTTCCAGCCGCTGGATGGGCTTGGTGAGAAAGTCATCGGCGCTGGCGGCAATGCCGCGGATCCGGTCTTCCACCGCGGTCAACCCGGTAATTAACACCACCGGGGTCAACCGGGTGGCGGGGTTGTTTTTCAAAGTACGACAAATTTCGAAGCCGCTGATGCCGGGCATCTGCACGTCCAGCAGCACCAGGTCGGGATGCATCGCGGCGAAAATTTCCAGTGCGTCGTTTCCATCCTCGGCGCATAGCACGGTATGGCCCTGCTCTTGTAACTGGGCTTGCAGAAGCTCACGGTTAGCGGCGTTATCATCCACCACGAGAATGGAGCCAGTCAGTTTCTTGTTCATGGATTTGTGCCCCCGGCGATCCTTTCAGAACAAGCTCAACCGATCTGAGTCGACTTAAATCTTGCGCTTGTGCTGACTGATCAACTCTATCTTTTTCAATGTGGGGCATGCCGGCCTGGGGCAGGTTGCAAACGAATATCACCGTCTGTCATTCCCGCGATGGGATAGTGTCATTTTGGGAAGCGAAGTTGCCGGCCTCAACGCTGGTCGTGAAAAGCACAAAACCGTAACAGGCGAAGCCGGCGCATTGACTGGGTTGATTCGCTTACTGCTTGTTTACATGCAGCTTGCATACGATTTACCACGAAGGACCGAAGACTATGGTGTGATCGAAGCAGCATGAAGGGAACCACGCGAAATGGCAACTGCAAGAGAGCGGGCGGGGGCAGCGGTGGAGATCAGCACAGTGGCGCACTATCGGGCCGGCGCCCGGCTGCGATGCGTGATCGCCGACGCGTCGCCATATTTCCTGGAACTATTGGTGGGCTTTATTGAGAAAGAAGACCTGGTGGACGTGGTGGCGGTGGTGAGCGACGGCGCCGGGGCTCTGGATGCGGTGAGCAGGCTGCGGCCTGACATGGCGGTGCTGGGGACGAAGATGCCGGGGATGAGCGGCCTCACCGCGTCAATCCTGATCAAGCAGTTTTTTCCCGATACTCGCGTGGTGGTGAGTTCCTCGGACGATTCGACGATCGTGCGCACCGAGTGCCGTGACTGCGGCGCGGACGGATTTCTCTACAAGCCGCGTTTCATGGTGGAGATCGAGGAAATGCTGCTGCCGCGAATCCCGATGAGGAGAGCCCGCGGTCTCTGAGGCCGCGACCGGCGCGCCGGAGCATTTGATGCCGCCGGTATTTACAATACATAGATGAGATTTGCCTTCAAGGAGCGGGTCTTCTCCTGGGCGACCGCGATCTTGCTGGTGGGCATCCTGGCGGCGCTGGGGGCGCTGCAATATCGCTGGAGTTTCGAGGTCAGCGAGGCGGCGACCACGCGCATGCAGGCCAGTCTGCAGGCCTCGCTGATGGATTACCGGCAGGATCTGGCGCGCGAGCTGGCGCGAGTTTGCCTGGACTTGCAGGAAGCCACCCCGGGAACGGCGCCGGACGGCAAGCGCCTGGCGCAGAAATTGCGATACTGGCGGCAAACCGCCTCTCATCCCAGCCTGGTGAGCAATGTTTACCTTTGGAACCCGCCCGGTGAAGGCGCTTCCGCGGAAATTTTTGCCCATGGCAAAGAAAACCAGGCGGCAGACCAGCCCGCCACGAAAAAAGCGCCGCTGCTGCGGCTGACCGATGATCGCCTGCAGGCGGCGGCGTGGCCGGCCGGGTTTGTAAACCTGCGCGATCGGCTGCAGGCCATCTCCATGGGCATGCCGGAGCTACCCGAGAAAGCGGAGCCTGCTTACCGCCAAGGCAGTCCCTCGGCCTTGATGGCCCAGCCGTCGCGAACCTCGCCGGTGAGGTTGTCCTGGGTGGTGGACCTGCATGTGCCCGCGCTGGTTTATCCGGTGCAACATACGGGGCCGGCCTCGGCGCCGCTGGGCTGGCTGATCATCCAGCTCGATGAAGATTTACTGCGCGAGCATATTCTGCCCGAACTGGCGGAACGCTACCTGGCGGACGCCAACGGGCTGGTGTACCAGGTCGCGGTGGTCGATGCCGGCCGCGGGAACCAGATGATCTACTCCTCCGACCCCGAGTTCGGCAACCGGGGAGAGATCGGGCACGACGCCAGCCTCAATCTTTTTGGGCCGCCGGATTTCGAGCTGGGAGCGACTCACGCGCGCATCAACCTGCGGCGCGCGCGAGGGCTTTCCGGGCGTGAAGGTTTTGCGCCGCACCCGGGAAACGATTTGGAAGGTTCGTTCATCCGGCTCGATCCGTTTCATTACACGCTCGGCGAGCGCGATTGGGAAATCATCGTCAAGCACCGCAAAGGATCAATGGAGGCGGCGGTGGCGGGCATGCGCCGCCACAACCTGGCGCTGAGTTTCGGGGTGCTGCTGGTGCTGGCTGCGACCATGGGCCTGATCGTTCTTACCAGCCAGCGGGCCCGCCGCCTGGGGCAGCTGCAGATGGATTTCGTGGCCGGCGTCTCCCATGAGCTGCGCACCCCGCTGACCGTGATCACCTCGGCGGCCGACAACATTGCCGACGGCGTGATTGCGGACCGCACCCAACTGGCGCGCTACGGCGTGGTGATTCGCAGCCAGGCGCGGCAGCTCACCGATCTCATCGAGCAGGTGCTGGGATTTGCATCCATGCGGCAGCACGTCAATCGCGCCCAGACTCACCTGGTGGAAGTATCCGACGCTATAGACGCCGCCCTGCAAAATACCGCCAGCACGATTGCGGCGGCAGGTACCACGGTGGAGCGCGACATTGAGCCCGGCCTGCCCCCGGTCAACGGCGAAGCCGGGACCCTGGCGCAATGCCTGCAAAACCTCATCACCAACGCGGTAAAGTATGGCGGGGAGAGCCGCTGGCTGGCTATTCGCGCCGCCCAGGCGGCGGGAAGAGATGGATCGGACGAGGTTTCGGTGTCGGTCGAGGACCATGGCATCGGGATCGCCGGCAGCGAGCTCAAGAATATATTTCAGCCTTTTTACCGCAGTCCCGCGGTCGCGGAATCGAGCATCCGCGGCACCGGGCTGGGGTTGTCACTGGCGCGGGCGTGCGCCGAGCGCATGGGGGGGACCCTCACCGTGGCCAGCGTGCCCGGGAAGGGAAGCACATTTACCCTGCACCTGCCGCTGGGGCAGGAAGGATTGGCCGATGCGCATGCGCCGCACTTTGCCGGCGGAACAAAAATATTGGCGGATAGGAAATCATGAACGAAAAAATTCTGCTGGTCGAGGATGAAGAAGCGCTGCGCATGACGTTGCGCGACCGCCTGGAAGGCGAAGGGTATGGGTTCGACTCCGCCGCTGATGGCAATGAAGGCTTGCGCAAAGCGCTGACCGGCGGCTTTGATCTTATCCTGCTGGACGTGATGCTGCCCGGCAAGAAAGGTCTCGACGTGTGCCGCGAGATCCGCAAGGCCGGCCTGGTGGTTCCGGTCATCATGCTGACCGCGCGGGGACAGACGGTGGACAAAGTGGTCGGCCTGAAGATCGGCGCCGATGATTATGTGACCAAACCGTTCGAAACGGTTGAGCTGCTGGCCCGCATCGAAGCCCTGCTGCGGCGCGCGACCGCGCAGCCCGCGCCGGCGGCGGGGACCCACAAGTTCGGCAGCCTTGAAATTGACCTGCGGGGAACATCGGTGAAGCGCGCCGGCAAGGTGGTGCCGCTCTCCGCGCGCGAATTCCAGTTGCTGCGCTATTTCGTCGAGCACAAAGGGACCACGCTATCGCGCGAGGTGCTGCTCAAGGAAGTCTGGGGCTACAGCAAAGAAGCGTTTACGCGCACCGTCGATGTCCACGTGGCCAGCCTGCGGCAAAAACTGGAAGAAGATGCGAAGAACCCCGTGCTGGTACTGACGGTGGCGGGACTGGGATATAAGTTCGCCGGGTGAATGAACATGCGCCGGGATACTGCTGCTCGAAGCACGGGTTGCGTGCGGTCGGGAACTCGTTCCGGCGAGCGAAGACGACCTCACTCCTTGGTTGTCATTCTGACGACCCCCAGTTTCATCGGGGTGAGGAAGAACCCCCACTCTGCGACAACTCTTCGTGCGATTCGTTTTCGATCTCGGTGGCTGGAATATTTTCCGGGGGATATCAGTTCGAGTTTCGCCGCGGGTTAGAGTCAAAGGCAGGCTACGCGTAAAACCTGACCGCCGATTGCTTGAGGGTCTGGCCTGGACGGTTTTGCCGGCGGTGCTGAGGAAACAAAGGGTTCCTCGGCGTTGTAGCTTTGTAAAAAACCTAAAACCGAAAAAAAATCCCACACCAACTTGCTGAATTAAATTTTTTTG
>JBBSHD010000099.1:0-7611 GCA_038253455.1 Terriglobales bacterium
CGGCCCTGTTTTAAAGATGCCGACATTCAGAGTGGTGTTCCTCTAAATCCCGCACGCTCCAGCCTGCAGCGCTTCAGGCTTGCACCGGAAGGTCACGCCAATCATCCAATTCCCTGTTCGCCCGCGGTTCGCTTTCCATCATCCATCATCCGGCCACCTGCGAACGAACGTAAGTGGTCTGGTAGATTCGTCATGGATCGCAATCTGGTAGGAATATGCGTCAAATTATGAGTTTGGTCAAGTTGGAAGCCGGTTCCGAAGGCGGCGCGGGAGGTCCCTCCGCGCTGGGCCGCACCCTCTTGCAGGGCATCGGCAACACTCCGCTGCTGCGTCTGGAGAGCGTTACGCGCGGCCTGCCGCAAGTGCATTTGCTGGGCAAAGCCGAATGGATGAACCCCGGAGGCTCAGTCAAAGACCGCGCTGCTTCCTACATCGTGGCCGATGCCCAGAAACGCGGCCTGCTCGAAGGCGGCAGGCGCCTGATCGATTCCACCAGCGGAAATACGGGCATCGCTTACGCCATGCTGGGTTCGGCGCTGGGTTTTCCGGTGACTTTATGCATGCCGGCGAACGCCTCTCCGGAGCGCAAGCGGATTCTGCACGCTTACGGCGCGCAGGTCATCTTCACTGATCCCGCGGACGGTTCCGACGGCGCCATCCGCGTGGTGCGCGAGATGGTGGCCGCCGAGCCGGAAAAATATTTTTATGCCGACCAGTATTCCAACCCGCAAAACGTCCTCGCCCACTATCATGGCACCGCCAATGAAATCTGGCAGCAGACTGAAGGACGCATCACCCACTTCGTGGCCACCCTGGGGACCAGCGGTACGTTTATGGGCGTGACTCGCCGCTTGAAGGAGTTGAACCCCGCCATCCAATGCGTCTCGCTGCAGCCCGATTCTCCCTTTCACGGCCTGGAAGGGCTGAAGCACATGGCCACCGCTATCGTGCCCGGAATTTACGATCCTAAGCTGGCCGATCGCGACCTCGGCATCGCCACCGAGGACGCGCACTCCATGGTGCGCCGCCTGGGCCGCGAGGCCGGGCTGCTGCTGGGAATCTCGGCAGGCGCCGCGGTGGTGGGCAGCCTGCGGGTTGCGCGCGATGCCGTCGCGCAGGGCGCGGGCCAGGCGGTGGTGGTGACCGTACTGTGCGATTCGGCCGAGAAGTATTTGAGTGAGCGTTTTTGGGATGAAAAAAATGACCAGTAAATTATGGGGCGCAAGACGATGCTGAAAATCAGCCCGGCCAATTACGAGCTGATGCGACGTCACGGCGAAAAGACCTACCCCGACGAGTGCTGCGGCGTCCTGCTGGGAAAGGCAGCGGAGGACCTGCGAGAAGTGCTGGTGGTGGTGGAAGCGGGCAATTCGCGGACCGATTCGGCGCACAACCGCTACAACATTCTTCCCGCCGAGCTGATCAAGATCCAGCGCATGGCGCGGGAACAAGGTCATGACATCGTGGGGTTTTACCACTCGCACCCCGACCATCCCGCGCGCTGGTCGGCCACCGATTTTGCCGAAGCCCACTGGATTGGCTGCTCGTACGTCATTACCAGCGTGGCCGGCGGCCGGGCCGATCGCACCGCGGCGTTTGCGCTCAACGGCGCCACCGAAGAAGACAAGCGCTTTGACGATGAAGAAATCAGGGTCGAAGGCTGACGGTTGTATCCAACCGGGTGTGCGCGGTATCTAATGATGGCCGGCCGCGGTTTCCGCTGTCATCGCCAGACCCAGCCAATTCCCGAGGTGTTATGAAAATCGCAATACCCACTCCGTTGCGGCCCTATGCCGGTAAGAATGCGACCGTGGAAGTGCACGGCGCGAACGTCGCGGATGCCCTGCAAGCCCTGGTTGCACTCCATCCCGAACTGCGCAAGCACCTGTTCAACGACGAAGGCAAGCTGCGGGCATTTATCAATATCTACGTGAACGACGAAGACATTCGTTACCTCAAGCAGGAAGACACCGCCGTGGCCGAGGGCGATACCTTATCAATCATCCCCAGCATCGCGGGCGGCAGTGCGGGTTCGGCGGCGGTTGGTGCGGCCGGCGCCCAGGCGGGCGGCGCCAAACCTGCCGGTCTGAGTAAAGAGGAAGTCCTCCGTTATTCCCGGCACCTGATCATGCCCGAAGTGGCGATGGAAGGGCAGTTGAAGCTGAAAGCGGCGCGGGTACTTTGCATCGGCGCCGGCGGCCTGGGATCGCCCCTGGCGCTCTACCTTGCCGCCGCCGGGGTTGGAACCCTGGGCCTCGTGGATTTCGATGTCGTGGACTACACCAACCTGCAGCGCCAGATCATTCACACTACTACCGATGTGGGGCGTCCCAAGCTGGATTCTGCCGCGGAGAAATTGCATGCCATCAACCCGTTCGTGGAAATCCAGAAATTCGAAACCGCTCTCAGCAGCGCCAACGCTCTCGACATCTTCAAGAACTTCGACATCATCGCCGACGGCACCGACAATTTTCCCACCCGCTACCTGGTGAACGACGCCTGCGTGATGAGCGGCAAGCCCAATGTCTATGCGTCCATTTTTCGCTTTGAAGGGCAGGCCAGCGTGTTCGCCACCAAAGATGGCCCGTGCTACCGGTGTCTCTATCCCGAGCCACCGCCGCCCGGCCTGGTGCCGTCGTGCGCCGAGGGCGGCGTCCTGGGGATATTGCCGGGACTGCTGGGTGTCGTGCAGGCCACCGAAGTCATCAAGCTGATCCTGGGCAGCGGCGAGCCTCTCGTAGGACGCCTGCTGCTGGTGGATTCCCTGGCCATGCGCTTTCGCGAGCTCAAGCTGCGCAAGAACCCGGAGTGCCCGGTATGCGGCAAACATCCCACCGTGACCAAACTGATAGACTACGAGCAATTTTGCGGTATCAGAGGGGAAGAGAGCGCCATGCCCAGCCAGTCGCCCGAAATGCAGGTGGAAGAACTCAAGCAGCGGCTCGATGCCGGGGAAGATATTTTCGTGCTCGATGTGCGCGAGCCCCACGAGTACCAGATCTGCAACATCAAAGGCCATCTCATTCCCCTGGGAGACCTGCCGCGACGGGTCAGCGAGCTGGATTCCAGCCGCGACATCGTTGCCCACTGCCGCAGCGGCAAGCGCAGCGCCGAAGCCGTCGAATTTCTGCAAAAGGCCGGCTTCACCAAGGTGCGGAACCTGGCCGGCGGCATCCTGGCCTGGGCCGACCGGGTCGACCCTACCATGCCGAAGTATTGAAGTCGTAAGTTTCTTGCCTGGGCAGCTCCCTCCCCGGGCCTCTATCCCGTAGGCCTGCGAATAACTCCAAGCTATACGGAAAAAAGTTCTTTATATTTCCCTGTATCGCCCCGCCTCCCGGATGTGCATAATACGAACGCTCTTACTATTCCGCCTGTTCCTGCGCCCTAGGCGCTCTAATAATCTTATTTTTAACCCGGGAGTTCTCATGAATCGCATCATCGCATCAATTCTGATGTGCGCCGCCGCCCTCAGGGGCGGTGAGATGTTCGCGCAAACCCTTGAAACCCGTCCCGCCTCTGCCACCGCGGCCGCCGTCGCGCCCCATGGGCCCGCCCACGCGCCCAACGCCAATGCCGCCTACCAGCAACTGCGCAATATCTCGCTGGGTGACGAGAGCGTGGCCGTGCACGAGCTGGTGCTCAAGCGCGATGCGGGAATCTTTACCCTGCATAGCGGCAGCATTTCTTTTCTGCCCCCGGTGAACGGCAAGATCACGGGCGCGGTCTTCAGCGGGGCCGGCACCTTCGTCATGGTGCCTCCCATCGCGAGCGAAAGGCGCAACCTTTCCGTTCTCACCGGCACTCCCTCGATCACTGAAGAGTTTGCCGACGTCGTCTTCAGATTTACCGACGATACCTATTCAGAAATCAAAAAATCAGGGTCGGGATCGCATGGCTCGATCAACGGCCGCTCCCAGACCCAACTGGCCACGGTGAAAGACGCGGTGCGCCGCAAGCTGCACAAGAACCTCGATAGCCGCATTCTGCAGGATGTTCTCAGTGCCCAGCCCGGAGGCTTGTTCGCGGCATTTATCAATGGCCGCAAGTACGGCAGCAAGCTGGTGTACTGGATTGACCCCCACGGGGTGGATTTCGAACGCCTGCAACCCGAAGAGGTGGCCCTCTTTACCTACGACGAAAACCAGTTTGGCGTCTGGGCCGGATTCCATTATTCCCCTGAATATGCGCGGCCCGGCGGGACTGTGGGAGCGGAAGACAACGGCACCTTCAGCATCCTCACCCAGGATCTCGATACCCAGATTGAAAAGAGCGGCAAGCTCAATGGCAACGCCATTACCACGGTGGAGGCGCGGACCGCCGGTGTCGCCGTGCTGCCTTTGAACCTGTTCCCCACGCTGCGGGTGCAAAGCGTGAGCACAGCGGCCGGCGATCAACTCGATTTTATTCAGGAGAATAAAGAGCAGGACCCGGACTTCGCCGTGGTCCTTCCCCATCCCCTGAACAAGGGTGAAAAATACGTGTTTCGCAGCATCTACAGCGGCAAGGATGCGGTGGAGAACGCCGGCGGCGGCAACTATTTTCCGGTGGCGCGTGAAGACTGGTATCCCAGCCTGGGGTTCGGCCATTATTCCGACTACCGCATGACCTTTCGCATTCCCAAGAGCCTGCAGATGGTGGCCACCGGGGCACCGGGTAAAAGCATCACCGAAGGAGATGAAAATATCTCGGAATGGACGGGCGAAGCCCCCATGGCGGTAGCGGGATTTAATTTTGGCAAGTTCAAGCGCTCCGATGCGCAGGCAGGCCCCTACAAGATTTCCTCCTACGCCAATGAAAATCCTCCCGACATGCTGCAGGGACTTTCCGGTGCCATGGCCAATGTGGCCGCCCTGGGAACTTTAAACACCACCGGCATGATGCAGAAGCCGCTGGCCGAAGCCCAGGTCGCCATGCAGCTTTACACCGATTATTTCGGGCCAAGCTCCTACAAACGCATTTCCATGACCGAGCAGACGGCGTGCGGCTTTGGACAATCGTAGCCTTCGATGGTTTACATCCCTATCTGCGCCTTTTTCGATTCCACGGTGCGCCACGGGCTGGGGCTCGATGACGTGCGCGGATACTGGCAGGTGGTGGGTCCGCACGAGGTGGCTCACCAGTGGTGGGGACACACCGTGGGCTTCAACTCCTATCGCGACCAGTGGATGAGCGAAGGCTTCGCCCATTTCTCGGCTTCGCTTTTCCTGCAGCAGGTATACGCGTCGAAGCCCCAGGTGTTCCAGAAATTCTGGGCCGATGAACTGGAGTTGCTCACCGAGAAAAACCGGCAGGGCTTTCGCAGCATCGACGCCGGACCGGTGACCATGGGCTACCGGCTCAACAACAGCAGGATGGGACCGGTCACCCAGCGGCTGATCTATCCCAAGGGAGCGTTCATTCTCCACATGCTGCGCATGCTCATGTGGGACAAGAAGGGCGACGCCAATTTCAAGGCCATGATGCATGATTTCGTGCACACCTACGCCGATCGCGCGGCCAGCACCGAAGAGTTCAAGCTGATGGTGGAAAAGCACATGACCGACAACATGGACATGACCCAGGACCACAAAATGGACTGGTTCTTTAATGAGTATGTGTATGGCACCGAGCTGCCCACCTACAAGCTCGATTATTCATTCGAGAACGGCAGCGGCGGAAACACGGTTCTTTCCGTGACCGCAAGCCAGTCCAACGTGAGCAAAGACTTCCGCATGCGGGTACCCATCTATCTCGAGCTGGCGGATGGGAAAATCACCCGGCTGGGGGCCGCGGATATGGTGGGCAACACGTCCATCACCAACAAGATTCCGCTTAACGGGCTGAAGGACCGGCCCCGGCGGGCCATGCTCAACTACTACTACGACGTGCTGGCGGCAAAGTAGCGGGAAGAGCGGGCCGCGAGCGGGCCAGGGAACCAGTCCCAAAAACGAAAAAAGACCGGCGCATTTCTCCCCCGAGATTTAGCGCCGGTCTCATTAGTTCTTCCCCCCTCGGGGAAGAACCAGGCCGCTCATCTCCCCGTTAAGGGCCGGCCAGATCAATGTCATCGAAAGTACGCTGACGCGGGCGCGGGGGCGCCAAACGGCTGCGAGTACGCTCAAGATATCGCAAAAAAGCGTACCGAAGTGTTACTTATCAGATAACCTCACGGGCCTGCTCCGGGTTGCATGCTTGGTATATACTGACGCAATTATTATTTGTCGGGGTTTGGTAGATGTGCGCCCGCCAGCGGACGGGTAGCGCATGCAGGGTCTCAATCCGCAGATAGCTTAAGATTGGGAGCGAAATTACCGCGGCGTTTTTGGGGCACTGTTACTGCCAGGGTCAAGCTGGGTCATGTCGTCCCTCTTTGAGGGAATGGAAATGGATTTACTGTTTATCCGTCTGATGTTTGTCACCGTGGTGGCCATCGCAGGATTTTTTCTCAGGCCTTTTGGCTTGTCGGCCGAAGCATCGGTCATTACCGCTGTTGCCATGGGCTTCGCCGTCATCCTGTTCGAAATGCGGCTCAGCGTGGTCAGTCTCAAGCGCCTGATCGGCGCGGTGCTGGGAAGCATCCTGGGCATCTTTGGCGCTTACCTTTTCAGCCTGGTCATCCGCAACAGCATTCCCGCGGGCAGCACCCAGAGTTTTCTGCAGCTCATGGTCATGCTGCTGATGTCTTATGTGGGGCTGATCACCGGCGCCAGCAAGGGAGAGCTGCTCAACCTTGGTGCGATGGGCGGTCTTTTTGGCGTGGAGAAACCCGCGCGCAAGAGCCAGAAGATTCTTGACACCAGCGTCATCATCGATGGCCGCATCGCCGACATCGCCGAAACCGGGTTTCTCGATGGCGTGATCGTGACCCCGCAATTCGTATTGCGCGAGCTGCAACTGGTGGCCGATTCCTCCGACTCGCTCAAGCGCAACCGCGGCCGGCGCGGCCTCGACATCCTGGCCCGACTGCAAAAAATGGCGCATCTCACGGTGCAGATCGTGGAAGACGATTTCCCCAACATCCGCGAAGTGGACATGAAGTTGATCGAGCTGGCCAAGCTGTACGACGCCAAGATCGTTACCAACGATTTCAACCTGAATAAGGTGGCGCAGGTGCGAGGCGTCGAAGTGCTGAACATCAACGAGCTGGCCAACACCCTCAAGCCCATAGTGCTGCCCGGCGAGATCATGCGGGTGTTCATCCTGAAAGAAGGCAAGGAATATACCCAGGGAGTCGCCTACCTCGACGACGGCACCATGGTGGTGGTGGATAACGCCCGCAAGATGATCGGCAAGAACATCGATATCTGTGTGACCTCGGTGCTGCAGACTACAGCGGGAAAAATGATCTTCGGCAAATTTGAAGAGCGATCGACCGCGGTAGCGCGTCCCTTGGCAGCCGATGGGGTGCGTGCGGAGCTACGGCAGTCGGGCGCCAAGCCTACCCTGGCGGTGGAGAATACCAGCCCCTAGCAGTAGCGCGAGAAATCTTGAAGCGATCGAACTTTTGTTTTTCATTTGGCTGTTGTCTTGGTTGCGTGAACCCCAAGAAGTTGCATCGACAGATCCGGCGAGAGAAAAAAACTAAACCTTGTCATCCTGGAGCGAGCTTTTGCTTCTTGTTTGAGCGAA
>JBBSHD010000100.1:0-7600 GCA_038253455.1 Terriglobales bacterium
GGAATTCTGCAGGGCGTGCTGGTGGTGCAGACCATCGAGCCCCGCGTATTTCGCGAAGACGAAATTCACGCGCTGTACGAGGCCGCGGCGCAAGTCGCTCCCGTGGTCAGCGAAGCGCGCACCCTCGACCGCTTTATCGCGCCGCTGCAGGAACGCCTGTGGACCCTGGCGCGCAACCTGTGGTGGAGCTGGGACCGGGATTCCATCAGCCTCTTTCTCGATCTCGATCCGAAGCGCTGGACCCAGCTTAATCACAATCCCGTGGCGCTGCTGGCGGAAATTCCCCTGGACCGCATCGAGAGCCGGGCCCGCGAGCTGGTGCTGCACAGCCGCATCAATTACGCGTACCGCCGGCAGCGCGAGTACATCGAGGCCGATCGCACCTGGGGAGCGCGGCATGCCGGAATTCTTCGTCCCCGCCCGGTGGCATATTTTTCCGCCGAGTTCGGCTTGCACGAATCCATTCCCATTTATTCCGGCGGCCTGGGCGTGCTGGCCGGCGACCACATCAAGAGCGCCTCCGATCTCGGCATCCCCCTGGTGGGCATCGGCCTTTTCTACGGCCAGGGATATTTCCGGCAGAGGCTCGATCAAACCGGCTGGCAGCAGGAAGAGTACCTGCAGACCGACGTCAACCAGTTGCCCATGGAACCGGCCATCGGAATCAATGGCGAGCCGGTGATGGTGCACATCCAGACCCTGCACGACATGATTCGCGCCAAGGTGTGGCGTGTAAAGGTGGGCCGCTGCGATCTTCTTCTGCTCGATACCAACGTCGAAGGCAATTCCCCCGAAGACCGCGAGCTGACTTCGCGGCTGTATGGCGGCGACGGCCGCATCCGCATTCGCCAGGAAATGATTCTCGGTGTCGGAGGATTTCGCGCGCTGAAGGCCATGGGCGTTACTCCGGGAGTGCTGCATTTGAATGAAGGCCACAGCGGTTTCGCGGTGCTCGAAGCGATTTACCATCGCATGCAGGAAGAGGGTCTGGGCTTTGACGGCGCCGTCTCACGGGTCTCGCGCGAGGTGGTTTTCACCACCCACACCCCGGTGCCCGCCGGACACGATCGCTTCAGTGCGGAATTGATCGAAGAACATCTGGGGCCTCTGCGCGAGCAACTGGGCCTCTCGCACGACCGGCTCATGGCGCTGGGCCGAGAGAACCCGGGCAACCACGAAGAACAATTTTGCATGACCGTGCTGGGCTTGAGGCTGGCGCGGCGTGCCAACGCGGTTTCCGCGCTGCATGGCGAAGTATCCCGCGCGATGTGGATCGGCCTTTTCCCCGGCGCCGCCGAAGACGCCGTGCCCATCGGTCACATCACCAACGGAGTGCATGTGCCCAGCTGGCTGGCCCCGCAGATGTCGCGCCTCTATGACCGTCATCTCGAAGCTGGGTGGCGCAAGCACAGCGGCGAGGCCCGCATCTGGGAAGGCATCGAATCTGTGGATGATGGCGAGCTCTGGGAAACTCACCTTGGGCTCAAGACCCGGCTGCTGGAATTTGTGCGGCGCCGCGCCGTCGAGCAAGCCGAGCGCCGGGGCGAATCTCCCCAGAACCTGCGCCGCCTGGGACGTGTGCTCACTCCCGACGCCCTGACCATTGGATTTGCCCGCCGCTTCGCGACTTACAAACGGGCCGACCTGATTCTCGCCGACATCAAGCGCCTGGCATCGATGGTGAACGATCCCAAGCGGCCGGTGCAATTCGTCTTTTCCGGCAAGGCGCACCCGCTCGATGAACCCGGAAAGCGCATGCTGCAGCAGATCGCGGAATTGATGCGCGATTCTGAATTTTCCGACCGCTTCGTCTTCGTTGAAGACTATGACATCGACGTCGGCCGCCACTTTGTGCAGGGCGTGGATGTCTGGCTGAACAACCCGCGTCGCCCTCTGGAAGCTTCCGGCACCAGCGGACAGAAAGTGGTGCTCAACGGCGGCCTCAACCTTTCCGTGCTCGATGGCTGGTGGGCCGAAGCCTACGACGGCTACAACGGGTTTGCCATCGGCACCGGCCGGACCCATTCCAATGTAGACGTTCACGACGCGCGCGACGGCGAAGATTTGTACCGCACCCTGCGCGAAGAAGTGATTCCCCTTTATTACGCTCGCGACCGCGACGGCTTGCCGCGGGAATGGATCAAGCGCATGAAACGCACCATCCGCACCCTCGGCTGGCGCTTCAACGCCGATCGCATGGTGATGGACTACGCCACCAAGTGTTATGTGCCCGCTGCCGGCGGAACCTCCAGTGAGATGAACAATACGGCGTTCAAGCCCCTGTCAAAATAATGGCGATGAGAAATTGCTCGGGACAACGTTTGCGGACCTACTTCCTGCCGGCGGCCTTCGCAGTTATGTTAAGCGTGGCGCCGGCGTTCGCGGCGCCCCGGCCTTCTAATATCTCCAGAATCAGGCAGCCTCACGAGACCGGTTTCCTCGACCGCAGCGTTACTTTTTCCGGCGCCCGATATCACTTCCAGGTCTATCTTCCCGCTAATTGGGACCGGCAAAAGAAATGGCCGGTCATCCTCTTCCTGCACGGCTACGGCGAAAGTGGAAGCGACGGCCTGGCCAGCAGCGACGTCGGGCTGCCTTCGGCCATCCGGCAGAATCCCGCGCGCTATCCGTTTATCGTGGTGATGCCGCAGTGCCCCTGGCAGCACTGGTGGGCGGACGATGACATGGCGCGCATGGCTCTGGCCGCACTCGACCAGTCGGTGAAGGAATTTAACGGCGACCAGGACCGGCTCTATCTCACGGGGCTGTCGATGGGCGGCTACGGAAGCTGGTACATCGCGTCCCATTTTCCCGCGAAATTCGCCGCCATCGCCCCGGTGTGCGGGGCCCTGCGCGCCGCGTGGGACACTGTCCACAACCAGGCGCCCGAGGTTTTTGACCAGACCGCGCGCGCCATCGGCAAGACCCCGGTTTGGATTTTTCACGGGGACGCTGATGATGCCGTCCCCGTTGAGGAATCGCGCAGGATGTACGCCGCGCTGCGCGAATCCGGCGGAAACGTCAGGTACTACGAGTATGAAGGCGTTCATCATGACTCCTGGAACCACGCCTATCGCGAGCGCGAATTTGCATCCTGGCTGCTAAGCCACACCTTGCATAGCATTGCGGCCCCGGACGCGCAGATGAAAAAGATCCCCCGCCATCCTCAGTCGGTGGCGGTCGATGCCGGCGCTTACCCGGAATATGCCGGGACCTACCAGCGCCAGATGCGTGCCGGCGTCATGACCATCGCCACGGTGACCGCGGCCAACGGTGAACTGTCAGTGCAAATTTCGCGGGGAGGCAGCGCCCGCTTGCTGCCACTTTCCGCCGGCGAATTCTTTGCCGAGGGTTCCGATGGCGGTGTCACCTACCTCTTCCAGCGGGATCCTGTGGGCAAGGTGACCAGCCTGGCAGTGCGCGATTTCCGCCACGACGAAGTTTACAATCGCGTTCCCTAGCCGCTCTTGCCCTTTGACCTTCCGCAGAAATCGCATGGGGGAATTGTTCTCTTCCAGAGGGATACACGTTCCCTGGATGTTTCGCCTCACAGCCGAACTCCTATAAGCTCATGGGCGGGAGGAGGCGATGCCAGCCGAGCCGGAAGTCTGGGTGGTCATCTTGAATTACCAGCAACCGCAACTCGCCCTCAAGGCTGTGCGCTCCATCCTCGGCTCTGACTATAAAAATATAAGGTTGGTGCTGGTCGACAATGCCTCGCAAGACAATTCGGTTGATTTTCTGAAGCGCGAACTCTCGGGCGCGACGGTGACCTATCTGGAAAACCCCGCGAATCAAGGCTTCGCCGCAGGCAACAACCCCGCCATCAAGCTGGCGCTCGAAGCCCACGCGCCGTATGTGATGCTGTTGAACAGCGACGCAATGGTCTTCCCCGAAACCATCTCGCGCCTGGTCGCCACCATGGAGCGGCATGGCGAAGTGGGCGCCTGCACCGCACGCGGATATTTCGCCCTCGACCGCAAGGAGCCCATTCACTGCGCGTATGCAACCGATCCATCGCCCTGGGGCGCTTTGCTGGCGGCGATCCTGCCGGTCAACTTCATGTGCCGGCTGCTGGGTGCACGATTACGAACCATGATCACGGGCGAGCATATCGACGTAGGACGCAGTTGCGCGGTGAATTGGTTCCACGGCGCGCTGATGCTCGTCCGCCGCCAGGCCATCGCCGACGCGGGCCTGCTCGACGAGAATTTCTTCCTGTTCTTCGAGGAAATTGACTGGTGCATCAGGATGAGGAAGCATGGATGGAAAATTTATTACGATGCCTCCGCCGAGTACGTGCACCTCATGGGAGGCAGCTCCGGCGGCGAGCGCCTCACCGGCCGAGGAGAGCAGGTGCGGAACATCAGCATCAGGAGCCGGCGGTACTTCATGCGAAAGCATTACGGACGAGTGCGAGGTTTCATCTTCACGGTCATCGATCGACTAATCCTGCAGCCCGCGGAATCTTTGCGGCGCGCTCTGAAACCTGCTGTAACGCAAACCCGGAGAGCGGCTTGATCCGTTGATCCATGGATAGGAACTTCATTGCCGCCGCATCGCAGTTGTCCGATACCCGCCCGTTGAAGATCGTGCTGTCGGGTGAATGGCGATATCCCTATTATGAGCAGGCGCTGGCGGACGGCTTCGAGCGTCTGGGCGCGAGCGTCACTCCTTTCCAGACGATGCCGTACCTATATACGCGCGGCGGCGGCACGGTGCAAAAAAGCCTGAAGTTCGGTCCGGCCATCAATCGATTGAATCGCGATTTGATCACGCTGGTGGATGAGGTCAGACCCGGCGCGGTTTTTCTTTTCATTGGCCATCATGTGTATGCATCCACGGTCAGGCAAATCAAGCAGCGCCATCCGCAAACCGTCGTGGTCAGCTATAACCACGACAATCCCTTCGAGGATGGTAGAAAGTTTTTGCGCTGGCGGCATTACCTGGCGCATGCCCGGCTGTGCGACCTGAATTATCTAGTGCGTGCCCGCACGGTGGAGCAGGCCCGCGATGCGGGCATTCCCAACCCCCGGCTGCTAAAGCATTTTTATGTCAAGGATTTTCACCACCCCATACCGGTGGTTCCGGAAAATTACCATCATGACGTGCTATTCACAGGACACTACGAACCCGACGGTCGTGGTGAAATGCTCAGCTACCTGCTGGAGAATGGCGTGGCGGTTAGAATTTTCGGAAACCGCTGGGAGGAACTGCCGGGCGAATCTCCCATCCGCCGGCTGCACCCGCCGATCGACAGGATTCCGGGGGAAGAATATGTCAAGCATGTTGCCGGCTCGAAAACCGTGCTCGTCTTTCTTTCCGGAACCAATCACGATCCCTATACCTCGCGCTGCTTCGAGATTCCGGCATGTAAGCGATTGATGCTGGCCCCGCGCACTCCCGAAATTCAGGCGCTATACCGGGAAGACGAAGAGGCCGTCCTCTACGGCGACAGGAAAGAGTTGCTGGAAAAAATCCAGAAATATCTGGGGGATGACGAAGCCCGGCAACGGATCGCCGAAGCCGGACACCAGCGGTGCCTGCGCGACGGCCATAGCCACGTGGACCGCTGCGCCACGATGCTCGCGGGGATCAGAGAATTTATGAATGCGCCATGACGGAATCATTCGTCTCTTGAGATGGCATTTGGGTTTGACCTGAGCCGCCAAACTCTCAAGAAGTTGCATAAGAAAATCTAAGCAGCGAAGATGCCCTGAGGGGCAAAAGCCCCAATGCCTTAGACTGGTTTTTCCGCGGCCTGAAGAGTCTGTGGCACAGCTTACTTGCCCGACCGCTCCGTGGCATTCTTGTTCCACTCCAGCCTTGGAGGCGTGCGAATCAGACTCCGAGAGATCGAAATTTCATACCTATAATGCGGTCTGCATTCCACCGTCGACCTGATTTTCGAGTTGTGACACAGAACCTGAAGGCCGCTGCTTCCACCAAAGAACGAGAACTCCTGAATCAAGCGTTCTGGTTGTGACACAGACTCTAATCGGCCGCTGCTCTCACCAATGTTTAAGAGTCGTGCCAGAGGATGGAGTTCTGACAACCGAGAAAATAAGTATCTCTTTCATCGAAGCCACAGCTCCACCCGGCGCCCCATTACTTGAAGTGGCTCCTGGCCGCTTCTTCCACTTCCTCGCTGGTCATTTTCTTTTTGGCGGAGCCGATCGACCAACAGTGGCCAAACGGGTCTGTCACCTGGCCGTAGCGGTCTCCCCAGAATTGGTCCATCAGCGGAAACTTCACCGTCGCGCCCGCCGCCACGGCCTGGTTGAAAACCGCATCCGCGTCGCCCACTTGCAGATGCATGGTGACCGGCGTGCCGCCCAGGGCTTCCGGCGTGCTGCTCTTGCCGCCGGTGTATTCCGGAAACTCGTCGTTGAGCATCAGCGTGCCGCCGTTAACGTCGAGGGCCGCGTGCATAATGCGCTTGCCATCGGGGGCCGCGTGGCGGTTCAACTCAGTCGCCCCGAAAGCGTTTTTATAAAATTCAATCGCCGCGTTGGCGTCGGATACGGTAATGTGAGGCGAAAGCGGTGGCACCTTGCGCTCGAAAGCATCAGCCATAAAACCTCCTGATTTACGCCGCTTATTGTATGCCGTTTTGTGCCGTCCGTTGGGCCCCGGGAGCCCAAAATTAAGGATTCACCCATTCTTAACATTAGAAGAGCGATGAGGGCTAGAATCGTCCTGCACCGGAGGTGTAACCATGAAAAAGATTTCATTAATGTTTGGGTTCATTCTCGCAGTTTGTTCTCTGACGCCAGTCCATGCTCAGCAGAACGTGCAGCTGCCCGGACCGGCGCAATCGCTTCTGCAATCCTGGAACGACGTGGGACGAAGGCTGATTGCCATGGCCGAAGACTTCCCCGAGGACAAGTACGAGTTCAAACCCACCCCGGCACAACGCAGCTTCGCCGAACAGCTTCTGCATGCAGCGGGCGCAAACTTCGTGTTCGTCAGCGCTGTCGCCGGAACCAAACCGGCAGCCATGGAAGACCCCAAGCGAGATCAGTACAAAACCAAGGCCGCCGTAGTCGCCTTCGTGAAGAAATCCTTTGCAGATGGCGCCAAGGCCATCACCGCCGTGGGGGACAAAGGCATGAATAATCTGGTGACAGATCCTTATTCCAACCAGAAGGTCCGCCTGGGAGAAATGGCGTGGGGCCTGCTGGAACATTCAGGGGAACACTACGGCCAACTGGTCGTTTACTATCGCATTTCCGGCCTGGTCCCGCCGGAATCGCGTCCCCGTAAATAACTGCTGATCAGATGTTTCGATATCGGCTTTTAGTCGGGATGGAAGAATTAGATACCAATCTGAAATCCGGCGGCCAAGTTCACTTTACCCAAACAAGTTTCGGTCTTTGTCGTGATCAAGAGTGATGCTAACAAGTCCTGCTCGCGCTCAATCGGTAATCCGCAAAAACGCCCGCCAGATGGGGACGTTATTCACCAGGGCGTCGGCGCGATATACGCCTTGCGGCAACTGGGCCAGGGGAAATTCGAATTTCTGGGTGGCGCTTACTCCCTTTTCCAGCTTCAGTTTTAGCGGCTTGCTGCTGGCGACTACCTTGTTGTGAATGTCATA
>JBBSHD010000101.1:0-7578 GCA_038253455.1 Terriglobales bacterium
CCTGCACGAAATCGGGATTGAGACCGGTGGCTTCGGCAAACAGCTTGCGGTTATAGCTTTCGAAAAAGAAGCCCCGCTCGTCGCCATACTTCACCGGTTCGATCACCAGCACTTCTTTGATGGAGGTAGAAAATACTTTCATCAGAAGATCCGCTCCTCCAGAATCGACATAAGGTAGTGCCCGTAACTGTTATTGCGCATGGGCGCCGCCAGTTGTTCCATCTGGGCGGAGGTGATATAGCCGTTGCGATACGCAATTTCTTCAGGACACGCGATCTTGAGTCCCTGCCGCTTCTCGATGGTTTGCACGAACACCGCCGCTTCGATCAGGGATTCATGAGTGCCGGTGTCGAGCCATGCCATGCCGCGCCCCATCACTTTCGCGCGCAGTGCGCCCATCTCCATGTAGCGCCGGTTGACCTCTGTGAACTCCAGCTCGCCGCGGGCCGAAGGCTTCAACGACTCCGCGATCCCCACCACCTGGTTGTCGTAAAAATAAAGTCCGGGCACGGCATAGCGGGATTTCGGGACTGCGGGTTTTTCCTCGATGCCGATTACGACGCCCGAAGAGTCAAGCTCGATGACGCCGTAACGCTCGGGATCAGTGACCGGGTAGGCGAAGATGGTGGCGCCCTTGGGATCTTTGCCGGCGCCCTTCAGCAAATGACCAAAATCGTTGCCGTAAAAGATGTTGTCTCCCAGGGTCAATAGGCAGGGGTCGGACCCGAGAAAATCTTTGCCCACGATAAAGGCCTGGGCCAGGCCGCCGGGGGTGGGCTGCACCGCATAGCGCAGCGAAATTCCCCAGCGCACGCCGTCGCCCAGCAACTGCTCAAAGCGGGGCGTATCCTGCGGGGTGGAAATGACCAGAATTTCTTTGACTCCCGCCAGCATGAGGGTGCTCAGCGGGTAATAGATCATGGGCTTGTCATAAATCGGCAACAGTTGCTTGGAGATGCACAACGTGGCGGGAAATAAGCGGGTCCCCGAGCCGCCGGCGAGGATGATGCCTTTGCGAATCGGGTTATCATTCTTACCTGTATTTTTCAAAGAGCCGGGCGCCATGCCAGCGATTATAAGATAAGTTCGCGCGCTTGATTGCAGCCAGTAGCTTCGGCGCGAACAGCCTGATGCAAAGTGCTAAGCTGGGAATCAATTTGCAACAGCGGCTTGCGATCAGCGGGCCTGGTATTGCGTGGCAATCCAATTCAGGTAGGCGCCGCTGGTCACGTTCTGCACCCAGCCGGGATTAGCCAGGTACCATTCCACCGTCTTGCGCAATCCGGCGGCAAAGGTTTCAGCGGGCTTCCATCCCAGCTCGCGCTCGATCTTCGTGGCATCCATGGCATAGCGCTGGTCGTGGCCTGGCCTGTCTTTCACAAAGGTGATCAGCGTAGCATGGCTAGCGCTTCCCGGCCGCGGGGCCAGCTCATCGAGGATGGAGCAAATGTTCTGCGCGACTTCCAGGTTCTTGATTTCGTTCCAGCCGCCGATATTGTAGGTCTGGCCGGGCGTGCCGCCGTGCAGGACGGTTTCGAGCGCGTCGCAATGGTCGTCCACATAGAGCCAGTCGCGCACGTTGCTGCCGTCGCCATAAATAGGCAATGGCAGGCCGCGGGTGGCGTTCAAGATCATCAGCGGTATCAATTTTTCAGGGAACTGGCGGGGCCCGTAATTATTGGAACAGTTGGTGATGATGGTGGGCAGGCCATAGGTGTGGAAGTAGGCTCGCACCAGGTGGTCCGAGGCGGCTTTCGACGCCGAATACGGGCTGTTGGGACGATACGGATTGCTCTCGCTGAACGGCGGGTCGCCGGCGTTCAGGGAGCCATACACTTCATCGGTAGATACGTGCACGAAGCGGAACGACTTTTTCTGTTTGTCGCCGAGCCTTCGCCAGTAGGCCAGGCTCTCTTCCAGCATGTGGAAGGTCCCATTGATATTGGTGCGAACAAATTCGCCGGGGCCCAGGATGGAACGATCCACGTGGCTCTCGGCGGCAAAATGCACGATCGCCGCAGGATGGTAACCGTCCAGCACCGCTTGGAATGCCGGGCGGTCGTAAATGTCTCCCTGCACAAAAAAATGTTTTTCTTCAGCATTCAAACCGTCGAGGTTCTGCAGATTGCCGGCGTAGGTAAGCTTGTCGAAATTTACGATACCGGTGCGATGGCGGGAAAGATGGCGCCGGATGAAATTCGATCCGATGAAGCCGGCGCCACCGGTGAGCAGAATTGTTTCTTCCATAAATCGATAGTCTATTTGCCGATCACGCGAATCGATGCGATCCCAAGCGCTAACTGCCCGAAGATCTGGGAATAATCCTTGAGAGATCGCAAGAAATCACCGCGATCGAACCTGTCGGGAACCACCACGGTGTCGCCCGGCATGAGCACGATCGAATCGAAACTGGAGGAGAACACTCCGCTGTTTCTCGCCTTGCCCACTACCGACCCGTCGGCCCGAATCACAAATTCGTGGCTGCGGTCGGCGTTGCGGGTGGGACCGCCGGCTTGGCGCAGCACACTCGCAGCCCGCCGGCCCGGGCGCCACAAAAAGCTTCCGGGATTGTACACTTCGCCAATCACCCCGATCGTCGCCGGAGTGGAGGGAATCACCAGTTGATCGCCATCTTCTAGGGTGATGTCAGGCAGGTTGCGAACATCTTTCTGCGTGGGTCTGAGTCCCATTACGATGCGGCCAGTCGGTCGGATTCGCCGTAACCGGGTGAGCAACGCGTTCTGGGCCTCCGCGCGTTGCGTGACCCCCGATGCCTCCTCGGTGGTTCCCGCCTTATTGGCAGAGGCAATCGTACTCCGGTGCAAAGTTTCCTCCTCGCGATTGATGAATTCATCCAATTGTTTTTGTTGCTCAATGCGCGTGGATTCACGCGTAAAAACTGACCCAAAAAGATAAGCCTGGGATGTCACTCCGCCGGCCCTGGCGATTAGTTGTTGCAGGGTTTCTCCGAATCTGGCGCGGTAGGCCCCGGCGGAATTGATTTCACCCGCCAATTGCACAAACGCATTCTGCCGCAACCGGGGTATCAGCAAATCGCTTTGCGAAAAAATGCTGACCACGTCGCCGGGCTGCAGCTCCACGTTATTGGCGGCGTCGCCATCGCGAATCGCCTTCCCCAGATTAAAGGGAATCAAGTTGCTGGAAAGATCTTCCGGGGTCTGGCGCTGGATGACCGCATAGTCCCAGTTAATGTCAGGCACCACGCGCCGCGTGAGGCCTGGCGCTGTGGTCGCCTGACTCTGTTTCAGGTAGTACTCGGCGGTAATCAGCGCTTCCCGCGATGGGATCAGGTCGCGGATGCGCATGCCCGGATGCCAGGGGTATCTGCCCGGATTGGTGACGTTGCCACGCAGCGTCACCGCGTTCTGGTAGCGCGCGTTGAGAGGCTTGATGTTGATTAAATCCCCGTCGTGCACCGGATTGGCCAGCCCGGCGGGGTCGAGGTCCAGCACTTCGAACGTGCGAACTTCGCGGTTCGAGACGCGCTCCACCCGGGCTTTGTCTCCGGACGCCACGGGCGTAAGACCGCCGGCGAGCTTCAAGACCTCGCCCAGCGTGTTCAAGCGTCCCTTCAATTCGTAAATCGCCGGCACTTGGACGCTGCCGGAGACGGCTACCTGTTCGCCCACCGGCGGTATAAAGATCACGTCGCCGGGGAGCAGGGGAACGTCTTTGGACTTGTCCCCATTCAGCAGCATGTCATAGAGATCGAACTCGGTGACCAAGCGGGTGCCGCGCTTCAACTGGATCCTGCGCATGCTGCCGCTGCGCGAAGGGCCCCCGGAAGCGAACAGCGCATTCAGAAGAGTACTCAGGGAGCTGACGGTGTAACGGCCGGGGGCATGCGCTAGTCCCACCACGAATACTTCTATCGATCGCAATTGCCCCAGCGTCACATTGAGATCGAAATTGTTAAACACCCGGCGGATCTGGGAATTGAGATAAGGCTGCAGTTGCTCATATTTCAGGCCGGCGACGCGGATGTTGCCCACCCGGGGAATATAAATATTTCCGGTGCGATCAACCGTTGCCCGGTAATCGATATCGATCTGACCCCAAGCGCGAATCAGGAGCTGGTCGCCCGGGCCGACTACGTAATCCGAAGTAGCTGCCACTTGGTCGAGCGGGGCAAATGTGGTTGGCCCCTGCCGGAAAAGGTCATATCCGAAGAGCGGCAGGCGTTTGCCGTTGGTGTTGAGCACAAAGGTTTGAAATTCGCTGAGCGGTTCGGCGCGCATGACCGTGCGATTTTGCTGCGTCTTGAGATTCTGCGCGCTCCTGCTTACCGGCTTGCGATTCCTATCCAGGTTCGGGTTATCGCAGGGGTTCGGTTGGTCAGGGAGATTCTGCCCCTCGTTCTGGTTCTGGGGATCGCACAGGTCCTGCGCGTCTGAATATGAAGAATCGTTCCCGCTGCCGCCGGTCGCGGGATTGTCCGGACCCGAGGTTGGTGAGTTGCGTATGATGACCGGAGCGGGCGCGAGCAGTGGGGACTGCACCGGTTGCAGCGACGGGTCACTGCTGGTCTGGCCCTGTTGCGCACTCGCGGCCGTGGAACCTGACACGCCGGGAATGCCCCCGGTTTGGGAAAACATGGAGGGCACTGCTGTGCTCGCCAGGAAGGTAAGAAGAAAAGCGGTTCTTGCCAGGAAATGGGGTTGCAAGGGTCCACGCGCAGTCGAAAAATTCAACATTCGGTTTTGGCCTAAGATTCTCATGATTGGAGCTGGGTAACCAGAGAATGTTCGCCGCGCTGGTCACGGCATTTAAGCGGTAACCAGCGCCTTTTCGGTGGAAATCAACGATCTCTCTGGCGCAATTTGATTGTATATCAGCCCTTATGTTCCGAAAAACCGTTCTGATTCCGTTCCCGACCCAATTCAGGAGACCCGCGCAACCGCAAAACCTGTCGCGTCAACGCAACTTTCAGGCAGGCTAATGCCATCCTAGAACCGTCAAGCGAGGTGAAGGATATGTCGTTTCTGGCATGAATCGTCCTCGAACTGACTATTCGTCGGCCGATGATCGACCACTGAATCGAACCATGGAATCCACCAGCGAATCAAGCAGTGCGCCGACCAACGTCAGGGGGACTTCATGGCAGTGAAAAATCTCGCAGTCTTCGGGATCTACCCCAATTATCTGAGCGCCGAGTTAGCGGTGGATAGCCTCCGCGCGGCCAACTTTCGCAATACCGACATCTCCGTCCTGTTTCCCGAGCACACTAGCGCCGTGAACCAGCCCGCGGATTCTGTCGCCCAGCCGCCGGGTATGGAGATAGTGGAGACGATCACCAAGGCGCCCCAGGCCGCGACCACCGGCACCGGTTCCGGGGCCGTGATCGGCGGGACTCTAGGCTGGCTTGCGGGGATAGGAGCGCTGGTCATTCCGGGGATCGGTCCTTTTATAGCCGCGGGTCCGGTGGTGGCCGCCCTGGCCGGGGCCGGAGTCGGCGGAGCGCTGGGTGGAATTGGCGGGGCCCTGCTTGGCTTTGGCATTTCCGAAGTCCATGCCCGGGCCTATGCCGGCCGGGTTGGCTCTGGAGGCATACTGCTGTCGGTGCACTGCGACGATGAAGAATGGAGCAGGCGCGCCCAGGAAGTTATGCAGCGAACCGGCGCCGAAGACATCTCCACAGGCGTATCGGCGGCGCCCGCCGCCGAATTGTAAGCCGGGTTCTAAAAAGTAAGATGTCCTGGGGGAAATGACTGCATGTTCGAACCTTCGGGCCGTTCGTAAACGTGAAGAACGTGCTGCAATGCCTGCCTCTACAAGGTTGTTCATCCCGCTAAACTGACCCATTGAACCGGCTGAACATAACGCAACCTTTGGCGAGAATTCGCGCATCGGACTGACTACATCGGGAAAATCCGCGGTAAACAATCAGTTGGATTGGCAGGAGATGACGATGAAATATTTCTTGGCCGGCCTGGGAGTCGGAGCGGGATTGGGCGTTCTTTTTGCTCCCCGTCAGGGCGCCGAAACCCGCAACAGCATCAGGAGCGGCGCCTCCCGGCGCGCATCCGCCCTTTACGACGGAAGCCGCGGGAAGGCCGGCGACTGGCTGAGCCGGCTGGGCCACCTGACCGATTTTCTCGACAGCCGTAAATCGGTGGAAGACAAGCTCATCGATATTTTAAATAACGCCACCGAAAGCGAGCTGACGTCAGTCAGCGGCATTGGTCCGGCCACGGCGCAACGGCTCATCCGCCACCGGCCCTATTTCAGCGAGCTCCAGGTGCTGGAAGAACGGGTGCTGCGGCAGCAAACCTTTGCCCACTTGAAAGAAGAACTTTTAGACCTCCCCCCGCAAGCCGGGGAAGCTGCAAGCGAACAAGAATCACCAGCCTAGCTTTAATCGCAACTCAATACCGAATGAGCAGTACAAACCTATATTAAGGAGCACGATATGCCGGTTAATAATCTAGACGAACTTTTTCGTGAGGAACTCAAAGACCTGTTCGACGCCGAAAAACAACTGGTAAAAGCCCTGCCCAAGATGGCCAAGGCCGCTACCAGTCCTGAGCTGAAAGCGGCATTTACCGATCATCTCGAAGTCACCAAGGGGCACGTGGAACGGCTAAAACAGATATTCGAAGAGCTGGGAATGCCCGCGCGTGGCAAGGAATGTAAAGCCATGAAAGGCCTGGTGGAAGAAGGCGGAGAGATGATCCACGAAGATGCAGAAGACCACGTGAAGGACGCCGGCCTGATCGTGGCGGCCCAGAAAGTTGAACACTACGAGATAGCGGGCTACGGATCGCTGCGCACCTGGGCAGAGACCGTGGGACACACCAAGGTGGCGCAACTGCTGGCCAAGACCCTGGCCGAAGAAGAAGAAGCTGATATTAAGCTGACCGAGATCGCTGAAAACACGGTCAACCAGGAAGCCGCCGCCTGAGCCGCATCCCAATTTGCAACACTGCCAGGCGCGCTTTTGGGGAATTGCGCGCCGGTTTTTTTGATTGGATGAAGCACGTGGGGCGCGAGATCTCAGCGCACGAAATCGATAAAGCCCTGCCGCGGGTCGGTATGTTGCAGCGTGACCGTAACTTTATCTCCCACATCGAGGCCCTTTGACCCGCGCATCAACCGTCCTTCCACCGGCGGGTTCACGATTCTGACCCAGGTGCCCTGTGCGGTCACACCGGTTACTATGGAATTAAAGCTTTGGCCGATCTTGTTGCTCAGAGAAATTGCGGCCATGCGCTTGGTCATCAATCGTTCCACTTTGCGCGCATTGTTTTCCTGGTGGGTGCAACGCTGGGCATTTGCCGGCTGTTCCGCATCACTGTAAGGCGACGGCTGGCCGGCCAGCGCCGCCTTGACGAGGCGTTGCGCCACGAGATCGGCGAACCTCCGGTTGGGAGCGGTGGAGTGGGTGTAATCCTGCACCGCCAACCCGAAGTGTCCGATCGCCGTGTCGCCCGCGCGCTCCAGCACATATTCTCCCGGGCCCATGAGCTTGATGACCGAAAGCGAGAGGTCGGGAAAGTGCACCGGGTCCTCCGCCTTCTGCTTGATCATGAACTGGTTCAGGGCCGCCGAATCCGCCTC
>JBBSHD010000102.1:0-7553 GCA_038253455.1 Terriglobales bacterium
AATAGCGGAGATCACCATGACTATTAAAGCGGGCTATTTCACTCCCATGCTGCATGCCGCGGAAATCGAGCAATCGATTCGCTTCTACGAGCTGTTAGGTTTTTCCACGATGATGACCGACGGCTGCAACCCCATCGGATGGGCACGGCTGCATTGCGAGGGAGGCGCGCTGATGTTTCTGCGGGCCGAGCACACTATTGATCCTTCCTGCCAGGGGGTGATGCTGTATATGTATACGCCCGACCTGGCGGGATTGCGCGAGCAATTGCTGGCGGAAAATATCGCGGTGCCTCCGATCAAGCATCCGCATTACATGCCCAGCGGGGAGGTCCTGATGCCCGATCCCGATGGCTACCTGGTGGGAATCTGTCATTGGGGCAAGGCCGAACAAGAGGGATGGGAGAAACCACTTGAGGAGAAGGCCTAGCGAATCGGCACCGTTGCGGTGTTATTCATGGTGAGCAATTTTGACCAGTCTTTTCCTGGGCGTTTGCAGCACAATTGGGCCAGCCCAAACCCATGAATCCCCAAGCCCCAGCTGTGATCGAACTCGAGCTTCCAGTTGCAGAACGCACGAACGGCAATCTGCGGCCGGCCGAACTTGACGTCGCGCATCGTGAGGCTTTCTACCGCACCACCCTGCGCTCGATCGGGGACGCGGTCATCTCCACCGACAAGGACTGCCAGATCACATTCATCAATCCAGTGGCGGAAAAACTAACCGGGTGGATCCGCGACGAGGCCCTTGGCCGGAAATTAGCTGAAGTTTTCGTACTGGTGTCGGAATCGGGCGAGATCATTTTGGAGGATCCCGCGTCGAAAGTGATGCGCGAAGGGCACACGGTGAGCCTGCCCAAGGGCGTCAAACTGAAGACCCGTGATGGCCGCCTGACGCCGATCGATGACAGCAGCGCTCCCATTTTGGATGACCAAAACCGGTTGTTGGGAGTAGTAGTGATCTTTCGCGATATCTCCCTGCGCAAAATGGGCGAAGATGCTCTGCGGAAATCCGACAAGCTGGCTACCGCGGGGTTGCTTGCGGCAACCATCGCGCATGAAATTAATAATCCGCTGGCAGCCGTCACCAATCTTTTGTTCATTTTGAAACTCGACCCCCATATCAGCGAATCCACTCGCGTGAACCTCGATTTGATGGACCGGGAGCTTTCGCGGGTGACCTTGATCGCCAAGCAGGCGTTGGGATTGCATCGCAACTCCGTCCAGCCGCGCTCCATCGATATGCGTGAGCTTCTCGACGAGTTGCTGGTGCTGTACCAGGGCAGGCTGCAAAGCAAGAAAATCAAACTGGCAAAAAAATACGATACTGCCACCTCAATCACAGGCTTTGAAGGCGACCTCAAGCAGGTCTTTTCCAACCTGATCTCCAACGCCATTGACGCCATGAGCGAGAACGGCATGCTTACCCTGCAAATCGAAGACTCAAGATGCGGCAAGCTCCCCGGTATTCAGGTGGGCGTTGGCGACGACGGCGTGGGCTTCTCCGCCGATGCCATGGAAAAGGCCTTTGAGCCGTTTTACACTACCAAGGAGACAGGTTCAGGATTGGGCCTGTGGGTGGTAAAACAGATTGTCGAGGAGCACGGTGGCTCCCTCAACATCAAGAGCCAGACTGGCCCCAGCGAGCGTGGCAGCTGTTTTACGGTTTGCCTCCCGCTGGTCATGCATGAACGGCCTTCGGTCAGGGTGCTGGCCCATGCCCATGAACCCCGTCTCCACGACCGGCGCGCGTAGGTTCATGTTGAAGCCTGCGGGGATGCAGGAGAGATTTTCAAGCGGAAAAAACCAGTGATGATTTCCACGAATAGAGGGTGACCATGGCGGACAGGAATATGGATGCCCTATCGATGCCTCGCACTCCCTATGTGGCCATCAGGATTAATCCCCTCACCAACGACACCACTAAGCTGCTGATAGATTTTGTGCGGGTGCAAACCGTGCAATGTTCGGGCTGTGCGTCGGAGTTCAGCCTGAAGCATTATCAAACCCTGGTGGATGAAAATCTCGGCGCCAGGCAGGCGGGATGGCTGCAGCGCAAGCTCGCTGACGACCACAAGCAAAAAAAAATTCATTCGGATTTCGTTTATCTGCCCATCGAGGGGCTTGAGCAAAATCAAGCCTGATGAAGTGACGCCGGGCATACGGAAGCTTCTCCATTGCCCTGCCCGCTGGGAGTTCAAGCCCCACTCCTCCGTGTCGTCAGAATGACATCCCATTCCGGGAGTGTCCTGACGCGGTTCATCTGCCGCGCCGATGGCCGCTCGCGCTAATGGACGATCAGGCCGTGAAGAGGGGAGTCCTCTTGGTTCGTCGCCGGCAAGGGTGGTCGAAGCAGTGCTCTTCGGTTAGGTGTCCAGCGTCGGAGGCGCCGAGTTCTGCGACTGAGCTGACAAACTACGGTTCTCGGACTTGCGGCGGTCGTTTTCGAGGTTCCGTTCTCCGGTGCGCCGGTCTTCTTGCCTGCGGTCTCCGCTTCTGCGATCTTGATCGTACATGAGGGCCTCCCCTGAAAAACACGCTCTACTCTACCAGTTCAGTCAACTATACACGCTGCAAAAAATCGCCTGCTCCCGGCTGTCAGTCCCTCAGCCGATTGCACCTTCCCCGCCAGAGCTTACCGGCGGGTCTCAGTCCTGCGATCAGTTTGGTTGCGGCGTTCTCTTATCTCCGTGTCCCGCCTTTCGGTGGAAACAGTGGTGATGGCGGTGCGGCGCTGATTTTTGCGGCGCCACTCGCTGATACGGCGTTCTTTCTCAGTCACTGGATGATTCTCCGGAAAACATGATGGTGATCAGTTGCGGCACGCAAGAGCAATTGGCAACGACTATGCCAGGGGGAGGGACGAACCAGACGGGTTGCTCACCGCGACCTTCTTTTTCGCGCCTGGGGCAGCCTTCCGGCGCGCAGCCGGTTGCGACCGTTGCTTCTTGAATGAAGCCAGAAGGCGGCGAATTTCCGCATCCCGGGTGGCGCGATCGGGAATAGCTACGGCCTCGTAAAATTGGTGAACCTGCTTTTCAAAAGCAGGGTCATTTTGCCACCGCCTCGTCATCTCCGGCCCTCAAACTTTCTTTTGAGTTGGCAAACTTACCCAGCCCGGGAATGACCAACGTGAGGCGGTTAATGAGGTCCTGTGGATGGATGGGCTTGCTCAGCAGGTCAAAGTCATGGCCGTCGCGGCGCGATTTTGCCAGCAGGTCAGCGCTGGCCGCCTGGCCGGAAAATAACAGGACCTTGCATTGCGGCAGAATTGCCTTGATCTGCACCGCGGTATCGATTCCGCTGACGTCGGGCATCATCACGTCGGTGATGACCATGTCCGGCTCCAGCTCGATCGCCTTTTGCAGCGCTTCGGTGCCGTTATAAGCGGTGGTGGTTTGATAGCCGGCTTTGCGCAGAATTACCGCGAGGGTATCGGCGATGATGGGCTCATCATCCACGATCAGCACCTTCGGCATCTGTTTCGTAATTCCCATAAAAAGTATTCTCCTTGAATAAAATGTAAGGAAAGCTGGTGCGCCTTAAAGTCTTTGCCTTACAGAATCTAAGGGGGGAAGTAACTTTTTCGTTATATCTCTGTGGTTAATCAGGTATCAATCCGTATAAGAGGATAAGTGTACGACTTAACCGGGTGGAATTATGTACGGTATTGCACACTTTCTTAAATATACCAATTACGAAAATAAGCCCCTTTCGCCCTCCTGCGGCCAAATTAAACGAACACGGCCAATCCCGCATTACAATGGGCGTCGCCATGCCGCTCTTCTCCACCGAAACCTCCGTTGCAGTGAAGAGAGCGGCGAAAGCATTGATCTGGCTCTTCGGCCTGTTTCTTGCGGTGTATTTCATCTTCGATTCTTCCGAATTGCTGCGTTCGTTTACGACCGTCGTATTGCTGGTTGTCTCCGTCCTTATCTGGAACCTCAAGCGGCGCAATCGCGCAATGCAAAAGGAATTACTGGACCTGCAGCGGAAGCTTGGCGAAATGGGGAACCACCTCGGCGCCAGGCTGGGGACCGTCGAATCCCTGATCGCTCAACTGGAATCCAGCGAAACCGTCGCGGGTGCTGAACCGCACCCGCCGCGTGCTACCGCATCCACCGTGGTTGATGCCGATTCCGCGCCCACGCCTCCCCCGCCCGCAGGCGGAACTGTTGTCGCAGGGGAGAGGCTGCCGGTAGGCGCGCTCATTAAAGATATTCTCGACGCACCTGTTGCCCCTTCCGCGCTGGCCGGGTCACAGGTTGCAGGCGCTCCATGGCAGCCACCGTCCTCCGCCGGTGGCGCGCAATTCGGAGACCTCTTCTCGCGGCCAGCCGGCGCAGGGCGGCCTTCCCGCTTCTCAACTTTGCACTCGATGATGAATGTCGAAGAGATGCTGGGCGAAAACTGGCTCAGCAAACTTGGGGTCGTCATCCTGGTGCTGGGAATCGCGTTTTTTCTTGCCTGGCAACTGCGCGAAGTGGGCCCGACCGGCAAGGTAACGGTGGGGATAGCGGCCAGCCTGGCGCTGCTGGGCGCGGGAATTTTTACCGAACGCTTCGAGCGCTACCGGCTGCTGGCGCGCGGCGCCGTGGGCGGAGGATGGGCGCTCCTTTTCTTCACCGCATACGCCATGTATCACGTTCCAGCGGCGCGGGTGCTGAGCTCGCAGGTCGCCGATCTTTTCTTCATGTTGATCGTGGCCGCAGCCATGGTCGTCCACACCTTGCGTTACCAGTCGCAGGTGGTGACCGGGCTCACCTTTCTCATGACGTTCGCCACGGTCGCCCTCAATCGCGATCCTCAGGACGTCTATGGACTGGCGGCCAACCTCATCCTGGCCGCGGGACTTTCCGTGATCGCGGTGCGCAAGCGCTGGCTGGAGATGGAAGTCTTCGGCATCCTCGCCGCTTATCTCAACCATTATTTCTGGCTGCAACCCATCATCGCGCCCATGGGTGCGCTGCATCATCCGTTTCCGGCGTTTTATGCCAGCACCGCGCTGCTGATCGCATACTGGCTGGTCTTCCGCGCCTCCTACATCGTGCGTGCCCCCGGCCTCGATGAAAGCATTTCCACGGTGGCCGCGCTGCTGAACACTTTTCTGTTGCTGGGTGTTCTCAAATACCAGTCAGTTTATAAATGGATGGCGTTCTGGGTCCTGCTCTTTCTCGGAGCGGTCGAATTCTCGCTGGGACAACTGCCCCACCTCAAGCGCAGGTCGCGGCGCGAGCCTTTTATCGTCCTCACCCTGCTGGGCGCGGGCCTGTTACTGGCGGCCATCCCCTTTCGTTATGCGCCGGAATTCGTTTCCGTCATCTGGCTCGCGGAAGCGGAAATCTTTCTGCTGGCCGGCATCTTCACCGGCGAAGTTTGGTTCCGGCGCGTGGGCCTGCTGTCCGCCATCCCCATTGCGATACAGATGCTGGCGGTGGATGCCGCGCGGGTCATGGGCATGCGCTATGACGGCGCCGTCGTCGAACCGGCCGCGCATCTCAGCATGGTTTTCCTGCTGGCGTCGCTGGTCTTCTACGGGAACGCCTACCTGGCGTTGCGTCCGCGCGAGGAGAGCGGCGCCGGCGCCGCAATCACCGCTCCGCCATTTGACTGGCTGCTGTGCCGCTACATTTCTTCGCTGGCTGCGGTGCTGATTTTTGTGGGCGCCTGGCTGGCATTCCCCCGCTCCTACGCGGCGGTGGCCTGGAGCCTGATCGGCCTGGCGCTGGCCTGGGCCGCACAACGCTTCGAGCTTCGCGAGCTCGGCGTCCAGGGCAGCATCATCGCGTCGCTCGCCGTACTGCGCGTGCTCGACTTCAATTTGCGGGTCCACGAAAATTACGCCCTTGGCTCGCATCGAGTGAGTGTGCGCCTGGTCACCATTCTGTTGGTGGCCATCGCGCTGTACGCCTTCGCCCGGTTCAAGCGGGGCGAACTGGCTCGGCTTGCCTTCTTTGCGGGCGATGCGGGAGCGCTCTTCACCTGGCCCGCCACCTTGATGCTGGGCCTGCTCGCCTGGTACGAGCTATTGCCTCCCAGTGTTGCCCTGGGCTGGGTGATACTGGCATTGCTTCTTTTTGAAACCGGCTTGCGCAGAAGGGCGGTGCATCTGCGATTGCAGGCGTACCTGCTCTCGCTCCTCACTTTCTTTCGCCTGTTTTTCGCAAACCTTAATATCGTGCCCACCCTGCACCAGTTCAGCTCCCGCATCTATACCGTGATTCCGGTGGCGGCGGCGTTCTTCTATATCGCCCACCGGCTGCAGGCAGCGGACGAGGATTTCCTCGACATTGATCGCCGCCTCAGGGCCGCGGGCTTGCATGCATGGCTGAGCATGCTCACCATGGCCGCGCTAATCAGGTTCGAAGCGCCGTTGGATTGGGTGGCCGCAGCCTGGGCCGCCATGGTCGTCGTTCTGGTGGCGCTGGCATTGCGCACCGGCCGCAGGATCTTCGTGCGCCAGGCGGTCTTGCTGGCCATGGCGGTGGGCGCTCGCGCCGGCCTGCACAACCTTTACGTCCGCAGTTATTTCGCGGCGCCGCCTCTCGATAATCGCTGGTTAACCGTGGGCGCGGCATGTCTGCTGCTGTTCCTCGCGCTGCCCTGGGCATTCCGCTTGCGTCTGCCGCGGCCCGAAGACGTATCTCAAACGTGGTGGAGAACTTTGCTGGACCTCGTTGATCGCCGTCCAGAGCAGTTTCTTTTTTTTATTCCCATGGCGTTGTTTACCGCGCTGGTGGCGGTGGAGATGCGCAAGGGGCTGGTGACCATGACCTGGGGATTGTTCGGGGTGGGGGTATTCCTGGTCGCCTTGCGGATCGGCGAGCGCAGCTTCCGCATGGCTGGGGTCGGTCTGCTGCTGTTGTGTGTGGGGAAAATTGTGCTGGTTGATTTTTGGGGATTGAACCTACGGGACCGCGCCTTGACTTTCATAGTCCTCGGCGGATCGCTGTTTCTGGTCTCATTTCTGTACACGCGGCATCGCGAATCCATCCGGCGGTATTTATGACCGATCAAAATGGGCAGACTGCTGGGGAGAATCCGCGGGTTGAAGGGCTGGCGATGAAATCCAGCGCCAAAGTGAATGGATTTTTCGCGGCCGCCTTGTTGCTGGTGTTGATGGGGCTGGTGCTGAGCGAAACCAACGGATCCAAAACCGCGGTCGGGCCCGGAGGATTTCTGTATCTCATCGCCGACACCCAGCGCGAGCTGACCCAGCTCCCGGTGCGGGTCACGCGTATGACTGATGAGGAAGAAATAAATATTGGCGACGAGATCGTGAAGCGGCGCGGCTATGAATTAGGAACGAACAATCCGGAAGAAGACGCAGGTAAAAATCGCGAAGTGCAAAATTACGTGCAGGAAGTCGGCGCGCGGGTCGCGCGGCAGGCGCATCGCAAGCTCCCGTACCGGTTTCATTACCTGCCCAACATCGGAATGGTCAACGCCTTCGCACTGCCGGGGGGCCACGTTTTCATCGGCAAAGGCATGCTGTCACTGATGGATAGCGAAGACGAACTGGCCAGCGTGCTCGGTCACGAGATCGAACATATCGA
>JBBSHD010000103.1:0-7538 GCA_038253455.1 Terriglobales bacterium
AACCCCCGCCCCAAAAAAACAGACCGCACAAAATAAAAAAAAAAATCGACAGGGATACAGGGGGACGGTTAGCGCCGGGGGGATTAATCATTTTTTTTATTTTGTGGTGCCGCAGTAAACCTCAGAATTACTAATAACACAGCTCTGTGACGCCACAGGGTTAGACCTTGGATGCGCTTGGCAGGAATATTGATTCGATGGCGATCCCAATCGCCGCCACTGTCCAAACTGACCCACCCCCCGTCGGGGGAAGGTAAAAAACCGGAAAACCGCATTACTAAAGTGCAGCGTGCCAAAACCGGTTTCCCGAAACCATGCATCTAATCTTTACAGGAGTGCAAAATTAATCCGCAATCCTATATTTCCAGCCCTGGAGTGGATCCTATGTCGAAGAGCGACCGTACTTTTGGCCAGAAGGCCCGTGCAGCGATGAGCAGCGGTTTATCGCTGGTAACGGTGTTCACATTATTAGTGGGGGTTTCGCCGCAACTGGCGGAGGCCCGCTACGAACCCAAACCGGCATGGAACATGGTTCCACTCAATCAGGAAGTACAGATTGGGCAGCAGGCCGCCAACGATACTGATCACAAGTTGCCGATTCTGCCGGCCAGCAGTCCCATCTCACAATACGTGGCCAGGCTGGGAGCCGATATCGCCGCTCACACGCCCGGCACCAAGTTTCCCTTCACTTATAAGGTTGTAAACCAGAAAGAAATCAACGCCTTTGCTCTGCCCGGCGGCCCGATTTACGTCAACCTGGGAACCATTCAGGCGACTGATAACGAATCAGAGCTGGCTGGCGTGCTGGCCCACGAGACTTCGCACGTGGTCATGCGCCACGCTACTGCCGCGGCTTCCAAGCAAATGGTCGCGCAGGCAGGGCTGGGAATTCTGGGCGGGCTGATGGGCCGCGGCGCCGGCGCGCAACTGGCCGCCATGGGCATCCAGTTCGGAGCAGGCTCTTATTTCCTCAAGAACTCACGCACCGCTGAGTCACAAGCCGATGGCGTGGGTGCGCAGATCATGTATGACTCCGGATATAACCCCCAGGGCATGGTTGATTTCTTTCACAAGCTGCAGAGTCAGGGTGGCCGCGGCGGACCGCAATTCATGAGCGACCATCCCAATCCCGGCAACCGGGCACAGGCGGTGGCCACGGAACTGGCGGGCCTTCCCGGGAAAAACTATCGCACCGACAGCGCCGAATTTCAAAACATCAAGCGTCTGGCGGCGGGCATGACTCCTTACACCGCGCAGCAAATCGCTTCCGGCCAATGGCAGAACAGCGGCGCCGGCAGGACAACCGGCAACTCCAATGTTGGCAACCGCGCGGGCACGATCTCGCAGATCAGCCGCGACGTTTATCCCAGCGGCAACTATCGCGCTCTTAACCACCAGGCCTTCCAGATCAGCTACCCCGACAACTGGCAGGTGATGGGCGACCAGAGTTCGGCGGTCACCATAGCTCCCCAGGCCGGTGTCACCGACAACGCGGTTGCCTACGGCGTGATGATCAACGGCTTCCAACCCGAGCAGGGACGGAATGACACGCTCGATCAGGCAACTCATGAACTGGTCGCTACTCTGCGGCAGAGCAACCCCGACATGCGCCAGGTTGGCCATGACGAGGACTTGACCGTAAACGGCCAGAACGCCAAATCGGTCGATTTGATCAGCTCCTCACCTCTGGTGCTAAACGGGCGTCCGGTGCGGGAACGCGACTGGATGGTGGCCATGCAAAATGGCGACGGCAACATCGTTTATGTCATCTTCATCGCCCCCGATCGCGACTACAGCGTGTTGCGCCCAACGTTTGAAAACATGCTCCGGTCGTTTCAGATGCGCTAGTCGAGTGCAATTTAAAACCCGCTTCCGGAAGGAAGCGGGTTTTTTTATGTGTGGGTGATTTTTCTGCTTAACGGGAAAAGTGAGATCAACCCTTCTTAAGCTCCAGCAGCACCTGGCGGGCCACTTCTTTCAAACTTTCAAAGACCCCTGTGCCTTCAAACGCCACGGCCTCGAACACCGCCTCGTTCTTCTTCACCAGATCTCGCTTTAGATCCTCCACCGGCATGGCGCTGGGCAAATCGCGCTTGTTCAATTGCAGCACGTAGGGCATTTTCATGAAATCGTAGCCATGCTCTTTGAGGTTGTCCTGCAGGTTGTCGAAGGCTTCGAGGTTGGCGTCCTGGCGTTCTTCCTGGGAGTCGGCCACGAACACCACGCCATCGACACCGCGCAGGATGAGCTTGCGGCTGGCGTCGTAAAAAATCTGACCGGGAACGGTATAGAGGTGGAAGCGGGTCTTGAAACCGCGCACTGTGCCCAGGTCGAGGGGAAGAAAGTCGAAGAACAGGGTGCGATCGGTTTCCGTGGCCAGCGAAATCATCTTGCCGCGCTGCCCTTCGGCGGTGCGGTCGAAGATAACCTGGAGGTTGGTGGTCTTGCCTCCGAGGCCGGCTCCGTAATACACGATCTTGCAGTTAATTTCGCGGGCAGCGAAATTGATGAAACTCAAATGCCTACCTCGGCGGGGAGGTTACTTCCCCGGAAATTGCCTCATTCATCACAGCTACCCCGGGTAATCCCCCGGCGTAACTCTATCTCTATCATAGCGTGAACGGCTGCGGGCATCATCCTCAGGCGATTAAGATGTCTCTGTTTAAATGCCGGGCGCGGCTTGAGACCGATTTGGGAGTCACGGGTCTAAAGGGTGCACCCATCTGATCGCTGGTCCCAAGCATCGAGCCCCATCCCTATTCCTGCTTGGGGGGAGGCGCCGGGTAGTACCCCTCCTTGGCGTAAACCTTGACGTTAGGAAGGCGCACCCTGACCTCGACGCTGCGGTAATTGCTGGCCGGGGTGCCCTTGGTGGTGTATCCCAGGGTGTACTGGTTGCGGGCTACCTCGGTGGCGCGGGCATACGCGGCTTGAATGGAATCGCGGGTAAATTCCGCGAAGGCTTCCCCGGCGGTGGCGGAAACGTATTTGGGAAGGATGTTACCATAGCCCAGTCCGGGGATGCGCATGGATTCCAGCTTGTTCACGCCCGGTATGGCGGCGCTGTCCACGCCGATGGCGAATACCTGGATTTCGTGGGTGAGCAGGATCTTGAGCACATCGCTGTAGCTGGCGCGGCTGCCATCCTCGCGGCCATCGCTGATTACCAGGATGATCTTGCGGCGCGAAAGCGGAAGCCGGCTGAGGTCCTGGGCGGCCTGCAGAATGGCGTCGTTCAACACATTCGATTCGCGTCGAATGCTGGTATGGCGCGGCTGGCCGCGGTCATAATCCTGCCCGTTGACGCTGGGCCCTGAAACCATGGGACCGCCGGTCACCGGCACCCCGCCGGTGCGTCCGCTGCCCCGCGCCTTGCGCAGTGCGAGGGTGAGCTGCTCGCCCACCCCGTTGAAATCCATTACCTTACGAACATTGCCGCCGTAGGTATAGACCGCGGCCTGGTCGTACTGGCTGAAGGCTGAGGCCAGGTTGGGCAAGGTTTCGTTCACCCGGCGCATGGCGGTATCGCTCAGGCCTTCATCGACGACGATTGCGGCAGAGAGTGGGAATGGGTCGCTGGAAAAAAACGTGAGTCTCTGCATCACCCCATCTTCGTAGATGGAAAAGTCACGCGCCAGCAAGCCTTCTTCGAGGCGGCCGGAGTTATCCCGCACCGTGACCGGGACCACCACAAAGTTCACGCTGGTGCGCAGGATGAAAAGCTGTTCGCGCTCGTTGCCTGTGTCTTTGTTGCCGTTGCGCGTTTGAATCTGGTTGGAGGGAGGCGGAAGCGGCGTCTCCGTGGGGTTCGCAGCCTGCTTGGGAGGGCCAATGGGGGTGTCATCGGTGCTCTCGGTGGCGGCGCCGGGGGCCGCCGTATTGGCGGCCGGCAGGGGCGCGGTCATGGAAGGCGGCGGCGCCACAGGCTGCGGCGGCCGGGTCGCGGAAGGCGCATCGGGGATGCCTTGCTGCATGGCGAACAGCCAGGCGGGCCGGGCTACGATCGCCATTAATGCCAGGAACAGTACGAGTGCGAATCTTGTGCCAACCTTCACGAGAGGCTCCCGCAGGAAAAATCTATCCTCGCAATTTTCCCCGCATCCAATTAGAGGATAACAAAAATGCGCGCCGGTTATTCCTCGCAGGGGCCAGCCTGTTCCAGGATTGAAGATTGAAGCTTCAAGATTGAACATGGGCGGGGCGGAGGAATGTGCCGGGATGCAACTTGCGGAAACGGAATGGTGATGGTTTGAAAAAGATATTGAAGACAAGTTTTTGCCAATGGCGGTTGCGGGCAGCGATTTTCGTGGTTTTGCTGGCAGCCATCGCCTTGCCCGCGGCGACCCAGCAATCCTCGCCCGCCAGCGATCCCAGCCGGGTGCAGGATAACCAGGGCCCCATCGCGACCCTCAAAATCGAAGTGCGGCTCACCAATATTTTGTTTACGGTGAAGGACAAGCGCGGCGCATTGATGCCGAACTTGAAGAAGGAAGACTTCGAGATCTATGAAGATGGCCGCAAGCAGACCATCAAGAACTTTTCTTCGGAATCGAACCAGCCGCTCAGCCTGGGTATCCTGGTCGATACCAGCGGCAGCCAGCAACGGGTGCTGCCCATGGAACAGGAGGCCAGTTACGAATTCCTGCAGCGGGTGTTGAAAGAGAAAGACCTGTCATTCCTGATCAGCTTCGATGTGAACGTCGAGCTGCTGAACGACTACACGTCGTCCGCCCGCGACCTTCGCTCCGGCCTGGAGCGACTGAAGATCAACAACGCCGGCGGTGGAGGCATGGGAATTCCGGGAGCAGGACAAGGACCGTTTCCCACATCCAATCCTCGGGGAACGTTGTTATACGACGCCATCTACCTGGCGGGCTCCGAGAAACTGGGGACCGAAGCCGGACGCAAAGCCATGATCATTTTCACCGACGGCGAAGACCAGGGCAGCAAGCTCAAGATCAGGGACGCGATCGAAGCGGCCCAGAAATCCAACAGCATCGCGTATGTCATCCTGATTGCGGACCGCGGTTTTTATGGCGGGATGTATCGCGGCGACAGCGAGATGAAGAAGCTGGCCAACGAAACCGGGGGCCGGGTGATCGACGTGGGCAACCGTCCGGAAAAATTGCGGGAGGGTTTTGCCCAGATCGAGAACGAGTTGCGCAACCAGTACAGCTTGACCTACACCCCCGATAACCCGCGCAAAGACCCGGGCTTCCGCAAGATCGAAATCAAGACGAAAGAGGGTTACAAGGTGCAGGGCCGCCAGGGATATTACCCTGCGAGCAACAACAACTAGCCGCTCGGGCACGGTTGGTCTGGAGTTCGGTGCGGGAACTACTGGCGCGGAGCGTAGTAGCCCCGGCGGGAGCGGACGGTAAGCTTTTTGGTCTGGGCGATTATATCGATGGAACGGAATTTGCCGTCACGCCGAAAGTCTTCGGGCTTGTAGGAGACTACGTACTGGCTGCGAAGTTCCTGTTGAATCTCTGAGAACGCATCCGCTACATCCTGGATCTTGAAGGGAAAGAACACCCTTCCCCCGGTGGCCTCGGAGATGCGCCGCAGCACTTTATCTCCCGAAGCCAGGGTCCCGCTGATATTGGTGCTGATGCTGTACACGATCACCTCGGCGCGCTGCGCCATCTCAATGGCCTCTTCGCGGGTGACGCGGCTTTGGTTGTCTTCTCCGTCGGAGACCACGATGATGGCGCGGCGCACAGTTTCATCGGTCTGCACCCGCAGCAGCTTGTCGCGGCAGGAAAAGTAGATGGCGTCATACAGCGCGGTGCCTCCGCCGGGCCGCAGCATCCTCACGCCATGCGCCAGTTTTTCGGTGCTGTCGGTGTAATCCTGCGTGATCTCATGCTCGCTGTCGAAGCCCAGAACGAAGGCCTGGTCGCGCCCGGGACGCACGATCTGGTTGAGGAATTCGATGGCCGAAGCCAGCTCGAACTGGAAGCGGTCGCGGATGGAGTTGCTGGCGTCAATCAACAGTCCCACGCGCAAGGGAAGATCAGTTTCAGCGGCGAATGCCCGCACCTGCACCGGCTTCTTATCGTCGAGCACCGTAAAATCCGCCTTGGTCAGGTCTTTGACGAAATGCTTGTGCTTGTCGGTGACGGTGAAAATGACGTTCACCTCGTCCACCGACTTGGTGATCTTCGTCAGTTTTACCGCCTCGTCATTAGTGGCCACCGCGCCTTGCGAAGTGCCAGCAGCCGGCTTGGCGGATACGGCAGGCTGGGTGGCGGCGGGAGCAGGCGCCTTAGCTGGAGTGCTGGCCGGAGGAGGAGCGCTGCGCGGCGGAGGTGCGGTCTTATCGGTTCGCGATGATGACGGCGCCGAGGGATAATCAGTCGTCTGCGCCGCCGCGAAGCTCGAGAGCGCAATACCCAGCATCAAAAAGCAGGAAAGTTTCATCGGTAATCACGATTATAACGGGTAGCTGTAATTTCGAGCCGCGTTGTTGCGGGAGACTTTCGTCCCCAACGCGATGTCATTCTGACGACCCCCGGCTGTATCGGGGTGAGGAAGAATCCCTACCCTCTGACGAATCTTTCATTGCCGATGGGTCATCATCACGATGAACTCGCCTCCGCAGTGGTTCGTATGACTGCCTGCACGGCGCTTCTACCGACGTTCGCGCAAGATTATTCCGCGGAGGTTAATAGAAAACAACAGCAGAAATATTTGGGGCCGAGTAGGGGTTCTTCCTCACCCCGGTGAAGCCGGGGGTCGTCAGAATGACAACTGAAGGGAAAGGAGTGGCAAAAAATTACGGTTTGCCGGTTGACGAAGAATTGAACAACAGCAGACGACCCCCAAAACTATGGTTTCCCGGCAGCCGAGCCTGTTCCCTCGATGCGGTCCAGAAAACCCCGCAGTTCATCCGGAAGCGTCTGCTCGAACGCCATCTCTTTTTCGGTGCGGGGATGTAGAAAACTGATTGCCTGGGCGTGCAGAAAATTGCGTTCCAGCCCAATCGCATGCGACACAACAATGGTGGAACCGTCGCCGCTCTTCGGCTTGCTTTTGGTTTTTCGCTTTCTGGTTTCCGGGGCCGCGGGCGGGGCCAGGGTTCGGGCCGCGCCATAGATGGTGTCGCCGACCACCGGGTGTCCCAGCGCGGAGAGGTGCACGCGTATCTGGTGGGTGCGGCCGGTGTCGATTTTCACTTCCACCAGGGAAAAGTGTCCGTATTCGGAACCAATCCGCCGCAGGACCTTGTAATGGGACACCGCGTCGCGGCCCCCGACGCCGCGGGTGGTCATGCGGATGCGGCGGACGCGGTCGCGGCTGATGGCGAGTTTAATCGTGCCTTCGTCTTTTCTCAACCACCCGTGCACCAGGGCGACGTAGCGTTTCTTGACCACGCGGCCGGCAAACTGGGTCGCCAGATGACGATGGGCGACGTCGTTCTTGGCCACCACCATCAATCCGCTGGTGTCTTTATCCAGGCGATGCACGATGCCCGGGCGCACGATTCCGCCCACCGTTGAAAGCCCCTTGAAGTGATGCAGCAGTGCGTTGACCAG
>JBBSHD010000104.1:0-7456 GCA_038253455.1 Terriglobales bacterium
CCATCCACGATGAAGTTTACCGGCTCGACGTACCCGTTGACGCTGTCGCGGTCATTCTTGCGAACTACGACTTTTTTATGAGTGGACGGCATTTTAGGACTGGCTTGCCTGCGATTCTCGCACCTTTATAGCTCTGTGCATACATGCCCGTAGCCAAACTATAAACTTCTGTGATAACCTCTCCTGTGGCCGCGCCTCCAGATTTTCGCGCCTAACTCTACTGCTGACAACAGTTTAGGTAGAAACCTTAGTGACTTTAACTCAACCTTGAGACCTTTCCTCGTCTTCAGAGAAAGCGCGAAACTTCATGGCTGACTACATTTACTTGATGGAAAGCAGGCTTACGCCCAATCAACAGCGGGGCGTGACCCTGGTTCAGGACACCGCCCGCGCCCACGGCATGAATGTTTACCTCGCCGGCGGCGCTATCCGCGACATTATCAGCGGCTCCATGATTCGGGACCTCGATTTTGCGGTCCAGGGCAGCGCGCTGAAATTGCAAAAAGACCTGGAGAAGGCCGGCGCCGTCATTCAGGGCAGTGATGCCGAACTCCAGTCGATGTATGTGCGGCTGCCGGGTGGCGCGCGGGCGTCCGTGATTGCCGCCCGATCGGAGTCTTACGACCGGCCGGGCAGGCCTCCCCGCATCGAATTTTCCACCATCAACGAAGACCTGCGGCGGCGCGACTTTACCGTCAACGCCATGGCCTTGTCGCTCAATCCGGGCTCGCGCGGCCTTCTCCTCGACCCCTACAACGGAGTCGCGGATATCGAATCGAAGATCCTCCGCATCCTGCACAACTACGCGTTTCTCGAAGAGCCCTCACGCCTGATCCGCGCCAGCCGTTTTGCCGCGCGTTTCCACTGGACCCTCGAAGAGCGCACCCAGGCACGGTATGACGCTGCCCGCGAAAACGAATATATCAAACACGTTTCCGATCGCCGCCTGGGGCACGAGATCGAGCAGATTGCCCACGAAGACGACCCTCTGTACATCATGAAGGTCCTCGAAAAAGAAGGCTGGCTGAAGGTCTTGCATCCGCACTGGAACGTGGCCCGGGTCGATACCGCGGGTCTGGGTGCATTGATCAAGACGCGCCAGCAGATGATGGATCTAGGGCTCAATCCCGACGCCGCTCCGGCAGTCATGCATTTCATCACCCGCAAGATGGCGGGCCCGGACGTTGCGCAATTACAGAAGATGATTCCCCGCAAAGGCTTTGTCGGGGATTGGCGCAACCTCGAAGCCGAAGCGCGCGAGCTCTCGAAAAAACTTTCGGGCAAGGAAGCCGCCACCCCTTCGCAGACCTGGAAGTTGTTAAGCGACAGCCTCGCCGACACCGTGCTTTACCTTGAAAGCACCGGTAAGCAGAAGGCGGTCACGCAAAAGATACGCAATTACCTCGGCAAATGGCGCCAGATGAAATCCCGGCTGCCGCTGCCGGAGATGGCCGAGTTGCGCATCACCACCGATTTGCCCGAGTACCCGAAGCTGGCGGAAGAGATTTTCCTCATGCTGCTCGACGGCAAGCTATCAACCCAGGCTGAAGTCATAAAATTCCTGACACCCTACTCGCCGCCCGAGCCGCCTCCGCCGCCACCGGCCCGACGCGGCCGCGCCCGTAAAGCCGAAACCAAGCCTGCGGATACGAGGCCGCCGGCAACCTCGCCTCCACTTGGAGAAGGCGTGCCCGCCAGCTCCGCCACCCCGGTCATCAAAGGCAAGAGAGGCCGCAAGCCCAAGCTGCAAGCCACCCTGGAGCAGATTGTCCCTGCGGAGCCCCCGGTGCAGCAGCCGGTGGTCGATCTTGGAGGGGTACCCAAGAAACCGCCCGCTACCGTAGGAATTACCGCCAAGCCTGGCAAGCCAGCCGGGAAAGGTAAAGTGAAAAAAATTGCCCCGGGAAAACCGGCGAACAAGAAAGCCGGCATGCCCGCGAAGCCGGCAAAATCTTCAAAACCTGCAAAGCCTGCCGCGAAGGCCAAGTCCGGATCATCGGCTAAGAAGGCGCCGGCTAAGAAGGCGTCGGCTAAGAAGGCGGCGGGTAAGAAACCAGCCGCTACCAAAGCCGGCAAGAAAAAAGGAAGGCGCTAAGGGCGCAGGGCATCGTCTAAAACCTGCTCGGCAAAAGCTGGTAAGCTAACTCGCCGTAAATTGAACCCAGTCTCCCGCGGTTCGCCCGGGGCGCAACCACGGATCACTTATGAATCATTTTTCCATTGGAGTAGATCTGGGGGGGACCAACCTGCGCGTCGCAGCCGTCTGCGATGATGGCACGGTATTGAAGAGAGTTTCCCTGGGTACCGATCTGGCGCGCGGACGCGAAGCGGTGGTGGGCGCGATGTGCGAGGCCATCCAGTCGCTCTCGCAGGAGTTCCAGCAATCCAGCACCCTGGCCGGCATTGGCATCGGCGTCCCCGGAATCATCGATCTTGAAAGCGGAATGCTCTTTCACTCGCCCAACCTGCCGGGCTGGAGCAATTATCCGGTGCGCGATGAGATTGAGAAGCTGCTGCGCACCACGGTCATTCTGGAAAACGACGCCAATGTCGCCGCTCTCGGCGAGAAATGGATTGGCGCGGCCAAAAACGTAGATGACATGTGCATGATCACCCTGGGCACCGGGGTGGGCGGCGGCATCGTGCTGGGCGGCCGCCTGTGGCACGGCGCCAACGGTTTCGCCGGCGAGATCGGCCACCTGACCGTGGTCAACGACGGGCATCCGTGCGGCTGCGGAAATCAGGGCTGCGTCGAACAATACACTTCCGCCACCGCCATCAAGCGTCTTGCCACCGAGGCCATTGAGCGCGGAGAGGCCACGCAGTTAAAGAAAAAAGTGGATGAGGGCGCGGCATTGACTTCGGAGTTTGTGTACCGCATGGCCATGCAGGGCGATGAGCCGTGCAAGAAGATTCTGGCCAACGTGGGACGCGCCCTGGGTTTAATGATCGCCGGACTGCTCAACACCCTTGACTTGTCAATGGTGGTGATCGGAGGCGGCGCCGCCAGCGCCTGGGATGCGTTCCATCCCGCCATGATGGAGGAATTAAGAAAACGTTCCTACGTCTTCCGCACCACCTCACCGGAAGCCTCGAAACCTTCAGGCCACCACGGTGCGCCCACCGAGATCACCCAGGCAATCCTGGGAAACGACGCCGGCCTGATAGGCGCAGCCCGCCTGCCTCTGCAAATGCGATAAGACCTACCCGACCGCCACGCCCTTCCAGAACGCGACATGATCTTTGATCTGCTTTGCCGCGTCTTTGGGCTGGGGATAATACCACGCGGCATTAGGGTTACTTTGTCCGTTGATCACTAGGTTGTAATAACTGGCCGTGCCCTTCCACGGACAAACCGTGGTGTGATCGCTGGGCTGCAGGAATTCACGATGCAGCGATTCGGGCGGGAAATATTGATTGCCCTCGATCACCACGCAATGGTCGCTTTCAGCAACGACGGTATTTTGCCACGACGCTTTTTTCATATCGCTTAACTGTCCTTTCCAATCCACCACAGCACTTTGCCGATGATCCGCCAACCATGCTCGTGCCCATACGTGATCGATTCGTACAGCCGGTTTTCCGGCACCAGTACCTCGGTATGGTCGAAGCTCTGCAGCCTCGACACGGTTAAACCCTTGTCCTCGTGCCAGGCCACGATGATCTGGCCATGCAAGCGGCTGTGATCGATCTCGCTAGTATCCACCACGATAATGTGGCCGTCGTGAATCAAGGGTTCCATCGAATCCCCGGTCACGCGCAGGCAGGTGGTGTAAGCGGGGTTAGGACACCAGTCGCCGGGGGCCGCGATCAATCCCTCGGGAACGATCTGTTCGAGGTTTACAGAAACGTCTCCGCGACGCCCCAGGGTGGCGGCCACGGTGGGGAGAAGCGGAATGGCGTGCAGAGCGGGCGCGCCATGCACGGCCTTTACCCGTTCGCCGCTGCCCGCCAGTACGATCTGCAGATCGGGAGGGCGGGCATCACGCAGTCGCTCGCGCAACGCCGGCAGAATTCGCAATAGATCAGCGCTGTATAGTCCGGCGCGCCCCCAGAAAAACCAGCAATCAGGGTCGCCCACCAGATTGCCCAGCCGGATATAAATATTGGCCGGGGGCTGCTGGATTCCGCGCTCCCAGCGTGACACCGCCATGGCCGAGCAGTCGAGTTCCTTGCCCAGCGTGGTCTGGCTGGCGCCGAGGTGGCGGCGCAGCTTCTCAATTTTCCTGGCCCACACCGGCCGCGGGTCACGACTTTTTTTTGCGGGCATACTGTTTACCATCCAACCACAACGTCATCCTGCCGATGGCTTAGTTTCCTTGTTGGACCCTTGGGTAAAGGCAACTTGGTTTGGATGCAGTTTGGCAGTCAAATGGAAGTATGAGGCTTAGCGCGCGATAAGTATTTTTAAATCAACGAGTTTAGCGGCCTCGGATGCGGGAAATCGGACTTCGAGGCAGCACGCTGTCAGAGCTTGGCGTCGTCCGCCGCGGCGATCTCGCGTTCCAGCCGGGCGCTCTGCAGTAATTTGCGGGCAATGATTCCCAGATAGGCAAAATGAATTGCCCAGGTAGCGAAGTAGGCGCTGTACAAAAATTTCATGACGCTTCTCCCGGCGACTGTATGGCTTCGTCGGCGAAGGAGGGTTCCGCGCCCTCCGGCACCGGCACCCACGACACCTCTTCCATCGCGCGCAGGCGGTTCTGGCGGTTTTCCAGCATGTAGCGAAACCAGATGATCAGGCAGGCATAAGCCAGGAACGCCAGAAAATTTGCATACAAGGCATGGCGCATTACCGGATCGATGCCCGACCCCGGCGCCCCGCCGATGACCGGCTGGGGGTGCTGGGTGCGCCACCACCGGATCGACATGTACACGATGGGGACATCGAGAAAACCAAAAATGGCCATGGCGGCTGCCACCACCGGCATCTGTTCGCTCAGCGACAGCCGCCGCAGCAGCAGATAGCTCACGTAGATCAGCCACAGGATCAAGGTGGTGGTCAGGCGCGCGTCCCACGTCCACCATATGCCCCATACCGGCTTTGCCCACAACGGACCCGTCACCAGGACGATGGTGCAGAACACTACCCCCACTTCGGCGCTGGCCACGGCCATGGAGTCGGAGCGCAGGGAACGCCGCACCAGGTAAAAGATGCTGGCGACAAAATTGGCGAAGAAACAAAGAAACGCCGTCCAGGCCGAAGGGACGTGGTAATAAAAAATCCGCTGCACGTCGCCCATGGTCTGCTCGGTAGGCGCCACCACCAGCGCCTGGTGCAGCCCGTTGGCCAGCAGGGCCAAGGTCAGTAACGCGCATGCGGCGAATATGACGGATGATTTCATAAGTACTTCGGCTTACTCGGCGCGCAGTATCGGATCGAAAAGCAATAAACCGGCGCTGGTGAATACTATGTCATATCCGGCCAGCAATTTCAGCCACAACACTGCCGGGTTGGTCCCCGGCCCGGTCGCGCCTTCACCGGTCAGGATAGCGGTCGTGGCTTCCACCATCGCCAGGATTGCGGGAATGGAAATGGGAAACAGGATGAGCGGCAGCATCATCTCGCGATTGCGCGTATGCAGCGAGAGGGCGGCAAAGAATGTTCCGTTCACCACCAGCGCCCACGTTCCCAGCAACAGCACCAGCGCCAGCAACCAGGGCTCGCCCAGAATTCGCAGATTATAAAACACCACGAACAGCGGCGTGATCAGGGCTTCCATCAGCACCACGAAGATAAAGTTACCCAGCGCCTTTCCCAGGAACAGGGCATTGGCGGGTGCCGGGGACAAGCGATAGGCGTCCAGCACCCGGTTTCTCACCTCTCGCGCCCAAGTCTGGTTCAACGCCACCATGGCGGCAAACAGAAATGCCACCCAGATCAGGCCGCCCGCAATGCGCCGCGATTCCTCGGCCGAAGGCTCGAACGCAAAACTGAAAATCACCACTACCAGCAGGGCAAAGAACACCATCGAGTTGAATGAGTCTTTGCTGCGCCATTCCAGGCGCAAATCTTTGCCCAGGGTCGCGCGGGTTAGCGAGAGCATGCTCATCGCGTCGCCGCCAGTGGCGCCAGGCTGCCGCCGGCGATATTCATGAATTCGTCAGCCACTCCGTGCAGCAGTCCTGCCTGGTGGGTGACCACCAGCACAGTTGTGCCGGCATCGCGCTGGTCCGCCAGCATGCGCGTGATCTGCGCCGTGGAAACCGTATCCAGGTTGGAAAAAGGCTCGTCCAGCAGCAGGATGCGCGGCCGGTGGATCATCGCCCGCGCCAGGCTCAGCCGCTGCCGCATCCCCTGCGAATAAAGTATGACCCGGCGGGTAAGTTTAGAGTCGAGGCCCACCGCGGCCATCGCCGATGCGCACGCCCCCTCGCGCCCCTGTTCGTCCAGCCCGTACAACGCGCAGAAGTATCGCAGGTTTTCCATGGCGGACATCTCATCGTAGAGAAACGATTCGTGGGACATAAATCCCACCTGCCGGCCGGCGGTCCCGGCCGCCGGAGCGCCTCCCACGGAAACCTTGCCGCGAGTGGGCTGCGCAAGCCCCGCGATCAGCCGCAACAGCGTGCTCTTGCCCGCTCCGTTGCCGCCCACGATGGCGTAGAGGCGTCCGGGGGCGAAACCAGCGCAAACATCCCGCAAAACCACCACTCCGCCAAACACTTTGCTGACATGATCGAGCTCGATGGCGGGTGCGGCCGGCGCACCGGGTCCGCCGGATATTACCGGCACTGGAGTGGTCATTTCGACTTTAAACTTTCCCGAATTCCTCGCCGAAAACTCAAGCTTACCGAAATAGGAAATTGCTCTAATGGCCCAATTTTCCGCAATTGTCATTACAATCGCGGCCGAGGAATTTCTTGTTTCTCATGCCGCGCGCGACGCTTGCATGAACAGAAGATAGCAGAAGATTACTGGCTGGGCGACGCGGTACTGCGATTCGATCCTGCGCCCAAATTCGACGCCGTCTTAGCCGGCGTAACTGTCGCCGGCGCGCCCGGAGCGGGAGCCCCGTTCTTCGGCGCATATTTCGATGCGCATTTGGCCTGCAGTTGCTTGGCCTGAAATACACCGTCTCTTCCGTAGCTGCCGTCGGCCAGCGCCTGGGAATCGTCCTTGAACGTGTCGGGAGGTGGTTCCGAACCCTGGTACACCACCGGAAGGGTCTGGGTCTCTTCCACTAAAACAAATTCCACATGCGTGCCCGACCGCTTGATCGAACCCGGCTGCACGTTGCCCGCCACCCGCAGCCGCTTGGAATAGGCGCCGCCACCCATCGTATGCAGCTCTTTGATGGTGACGTAATAGCTCTTGTCGGCGTTGGCCCCGGTATAGGCAAGGTAGCCGATAGTGGCCAGGATCACCACGATGGGAATGGCAAAACGAATATAACGATTTTCAAACATTAATCTGCTTTGACCTGCCCGGGAAATCTCCCCAGAAACTCTACTC
>JBBSHD010000105.1:0-7440 GCA_038253455.1 Terriglobales bacterium
GGATGAAGTGGTCAAAGATGCACACAAAGCCGGGGGTCGTCAGGATGACACGGTTGAGGGGGCGTGAAGTCCCGGCGGTCGTCAGGACGAGGTAGTCAAAGATGCACACAAAGCCGGGGGTCGTCAGGATGACACGGTTGAGGGGGTGTCAAGAACACACGTTAGGACCCCGATCCCACACTTCAATCAACCCCGCGAATCCCCGCCGCCATCGCATGTTTCCTGCCCTGTATCTCGATGAACACATTGATCAGCGAAACCGCGGCCGGAGTTACACCGGGAATGCGCGACGCCTGGCCCAGCGTCCGCGGGCGGACGTTCTTCAGGGTTTCATTCATCTCGTGCGACAACCCGCTGACCGCGGCGTAGTCGAACCACTCCGGGATTTGCCTGGTCTCGGCCTTGCGCGCCCGCTCGATGGCCTTCTTTTGCTGGTCGAGATAGCCCGCAAATTTGATCTCGGTTTCCACCGACTTCAATTCATTGCGCAGACGGCTGGGGAGTCTCTCGCCCGCGACCGAGCCTTCGAAGAACTCGGGCATCAGCTCCCGCAGGTGGGGAACTACGTCTTCGATTACGACCTCCGGCCTTTTTAACAACTGGGCATAGGTGGCTCCGGTGGTGTCGGCGCTGCCGGTGTCCGCCAATTTCTGCGCCAGCTGCGGCGGAATTGACGCCACCGTGGTGCGGGTGGTCTCCAGCACGGCAGTCAGTTTCTGCATGCGATTCTGCTTGGCCAGGTGATCGCTCCAGGCGGCGTCGCTGATCAATCCCACGCGGCGGCCATGCGCGGTGAGCCTGCGGTCGGCGTTGTCGATGCGCAGGTGCAGGCGAAACTCGGCGCGCGAGGTGAACATGCGATAGGGCTCGTTAGTGCCCTTGCTGATCAGGTCGTCGATGAGGATTGCGGTATAGGCCTCGGTGCGGTCGAGGATGAGTTCCGGCTGCTGCTTCACCTGCAGCGCGGCATTGATGCCGGCCATCAGGCCCTGGCATGCGGCTTCTTCATATCCGCTGGTGCCGTTGATCTGGCCTGCCAGAAAGAGGCCGCGAATTTTTTTGGTTTGAAGCGTGCGCTCCAGCTCCGTGGGGTCGATGGAGTCATATTCAATGGCATAACCGGGCCGCATCATCTCCGTCTTTTCGAGGCCGGGTATGGAATGGATCATGGCCAGCTGAACGTCAATCGGCAGTGACGTGCTCATGCCGTTCACGTAGATCTCGTGAGTGTCGAGGCCTTCGGGCTCCAGAAAAAGCTGGTGGGTAAGCTTCTCGGGAAACTTGACGATCTTGTCTTCAATGCTGGGGCAGTAGCGCGGCCCGATGGATTGGATCTGCCCGCTGTACATGGGCGAGCGATGCACGTTCTCGCGAATGATGCGATGGGTCTCGGCGGTGGTGAACGCGATGTGGCACGGCATCTGCGAATTAGCGTGCGCCACTTCGCGGGTGCGGAAGCTGAAGGGAGTGGGGTCGGCGTCTCCCGGCTGCACTTCAAATTTTGTCCAGTCAATGCTGCGCCCATCGAGGCGCGGGGGCGTGCCGGTCTTGAGCCGGCAGCCTCGCAATCCCAGTTGCTTGAGCGATTCGCCCAGCAGGATGGCGGCAGGCTCGCCGCTGCGGCCGGCGGGGTAGCGCTCCTCCCCGCAATGGATGAGCCCATTCAAAAATGTGCCGGTGGTGATGATGATGGCCTGCGCGCCCACGCTGCGCCCATCGCGAAGCTTGATGCCTACCGCGCGGCGGGCGCCGGCGTTTTCGCCGTTTGCCGCTGAAGGTATGCCGGGGACATCCTCGATGATCAGGTTGGCCACCTCGGCCTGCTTGATCATCAGGTTGGGCTCGGCCTCGAGGATCGAACGCATCTTCAGCCGGTACTGCTGCTTGTCACACTGCGCGCGCGGCGACCATACCGCCGGACCCCGCGAGGTGTTGAGCAGCCGGAACTGGATGCCCACCGCGTCGGTGACTTCGCCCATCACTCCACCCAGGGCGTCCACTTCGCGCACCAGGTGTCCTTTGGCGATGCCGCCGATTGCGGGATTGCACGACATCTGCGCGATCAGGTCAACGTTCAAAGTGAAAAGCGCGGTCTTTAATCCCATGCGCGCGCACGCCACCGCCGCCTCGCATCCGGCATGGCCGGCGCCGACCACCGCGATATCAAAATGTTCGTTGAAACTCTGCATGGGTTTCGCTGCAAATGCTTAGAAAAATCCGGAGAGCGCCGTCAATATCATTTTACCTCGCGGTTGCATTCGGCAAACTCCCGGGGAGTTTCTGGGAAAAAAAAGTGGCGAAACCATGTCGCAGCAATCGGCCCGGAGCACAAAAAAAGGGCAACCGTTGCCGGTTGCCCTTGGGTGGATTGCGGAGCGGTTAGAACTCGAAACGCAAGGCGAACTGCACCTGACGCTCGCGGTAAACCGTGTTGCCCGCCGCCGACGGCGTATTGAAGTTTGCGTTGTTGTTAAAAATCAGAGTGTTGATCGGCGCCGCGGCGGTGCCGGCATTGGAGATGGTGTACTCGGTGGTGTTGAGGTCGGTCACGTTCACGTGGTTGAGCACGTTGAACACCTCTCCTAGCACCTCGAGGTTTCCATACTCGCCGATTTTGAACCTGCGCGAAAGTCGAATATCGGTGTTCGAGATCCGCGGAAACTGGAAGCTGTTGCGGGGTTCGAAGAAGGGGCGGTTGCTGCCGCCCACTCCCAGGATTCCGCCATTGGCGCGGGCCACGCCGGTGGGCACAAAGACGTTGCCGGAAACGCCCCCGGTGAACGGTTGCCCCGACGATACCGTCACAATCGGAGACACCGTATAGCCCGAGAACAGCGCTCTCATCAGCGGAGAGCTGGTATCGGGCACGCCCAGTTGCCAGATGAAACTGGCAACGAAGCGGTGGCGAATGTCGAAAGTAGACCGGCTTTGCTCGCCATTCAGGTTGAAGGGATCAAGAACGTTGGTGGTCGGACTGAAGGTGGTCACTGAACCCTGCGCGTTGTCGCTGGAGTGGGCAAAGGTGTAGTTGGTCTGGAATTGAAGTCCGCGGGAAAGGCGGCGATTGGCTTGCACTACGAGTGCATCGTAGCGCGATACAATGCCGCTTTCGAGGTTGGAAATAATCCCGAAGGCCGGGTTGGGACGGGGCAGGGTGAACAGCGGCGCTGTAAATTTCTGTCCATTCAGCGGGCCACCCGAAACCGTGAAGGTGGTGGTGCCGCTGGCAGGGTTCAGGTTACGGTCAATCAAGATCGGCAAATCATGCCCGCGGCTTCCCAGGTAAGAAACTGATACCACGGTGTTGCGCGCGATCTCCCGTTCGACCACTGCGTCGAACTGATAGATCAGCGGGTTCTGGAAGTTCTTTCCAAAGACAACCACTGAAGGGGGAGTCACGCCCGGGGGCGGAGCTGCCGCCAGCACATTGGGATAGGTTGGTGAATTGGCGGCCGCAGGCGTCAGGAAAAATTGCAACTGGCTTCCCGGTGCGGCGGTTAGGGTAATGGCCTCAAAAATAGAGGCGTTGGGAACGCGGCCGTAATACAGACCGTAGCCTCCGCGCACCGAGGTCTTGCCGTTGCCGGTCACGTCCCAGGCAAAGCCGACGCGAGGGCCGAAGTTGTTCTTGTCGGCTGGGAACTGGCCGGTTTGCGGCAACGCAGGGTTGGGAATCTGCGGCGCTGCCAACTGCTGGTACTCGTAGCGCAGTCCCAGGTTGAAGGTCAGCCGGGGAAGGATGTGAAAATCATCCTGAACAAACACGTTGTAGTCTTTGGTGGCGAAACGGAATGCGGTGGGGCCAAAACTCTGGACGAAACCGCTGTAGCGCTTGCCCGATGGCTTGCTGAAATCACTGATGAAATCGACGCGATTGCTATAGGAATATGCGCCGCCTTCGGAAAAAAGGGCGTCAATGAGATCGTTGACCAGGTTGACGTCGCCGCCAATCTTCACCTGGTGGCGGCCCAGGGTGATCGACAGGCTGTCGGCGTACTGGTAGCGGTTTTCATCGGGCAGGGCCCTGCGCTCCAGGAAGTTGGCCTTGCCAAAGGTAAATCCGCCGCCACCCACCGCGATTGAAGGGGGACGTCCGCCGATTCCGGTAGTGGGTTCACCCGGGGCCGGGGGCTGGCTCGTCTGGAATTCGAAATCACGCGACCACTGGAAGCGAGCCTCGTTTGAAATACGAGGAGACAGCGTGGAAGTCAGGCGGAAGATAAAGGAATCAGCCTTTACGAAATCGTTGCCGAAACTGGCGATGCCGCGGCTCACCACGGGCTGGGTTTGAATGCCGGCCGGTGAGTTCCACCGCAGGCGGTTAAAACTGACTGCGAAAGAGTTGTTCTCATTCACCTTGAAGTCGATCTTGGGAAGAATGATGGTCTGATCTCCCTTGCGGGGCACCTGGCCGGTGAGGCTGTTGAGGAAGGCGATGCCCGCCGTCTGCTGGGGCGCGGTGATTCCGCGGGTGGTGAAGGTAGCAAGCTCGGCAGTCGTAAACGGCGCGAAAAACTTTGGGTCGCTGGGCGCCGCAACTCCCGGAAAATTACGCTTCTGCTGGTCGTAGCTCAGGAAGAAAAACATCCGGTCCTTGATCATGGGGCCGCCCAGGGTGCCGCCGAATTGCTGCCGGCGGTCGGCGGCCTTGAAACCGTTGACCGCCACCGCGCCGTTCACCAGGGTGCTGATGTTGCTGTAAGCATTGCGCGCACCCAGGGCGTTGTCGCGGATGTAGTAGAAACCCGAGCCGTGCAACGTGTTGCCGCCGCTCTTGGTCACGGCGTTGATCACGCCTCCCGCCGACCGGCCGTATTCAGCGGAGTAGTTCGAAGTATTGACCTGAAACTCCCTGATGGACGACTGGCTGATTACGTAAGGGATGCGAGTGCGGCCCTTCTCTTCCGAGAAGAATGCCTGGTTATCGTCGCTGCCATCCACCGTGTTGTTGTTCAACAGCCCGGAGATGCCGCGAAAGCTGATCAATCCGAAGTTTCCGTCGGGGGTCGCGCCCGGGGTCAGCAGCGCGAAATTTGACCAGCGCCGGCCGTTGATGGGCAGGTTGTTGATCGAGGTCTGGTTGATGTTGGTGGAAAAATCCTGCTGCTCGGTGTTGACCACCGGGGCTTCGTCGGTGACCTGGACGGTCTCGCCTCTGGCAGCAACGCCCAACTGAACATCGAACGATGTGGTGCGGCCCACTTCTACGATGATGCCGCTTTGCACATAATCAGCGAAACTTCCCGACGACACCGTGACGTCATACTTGCCCGGCGCCAGGTTGGTAACGCGGAAGCCACCGCCGGAATCCGACACCGCGATGACCGTGGTGTTGGTATCAGGATTGCGCGCCGTTACTTTTGCATTGGGAACGACCGCTCCGGTCTGATCGGTAATCGTGCCTCCAATGGCGCCTTGGGTTGTGGATTGAGCAACTGCTTGTTGCGAGGGGAGAATGCAAAGAACCATGGCCAGAATGGCCGAGAGAAACATTAGACGACGCAGCATGAAGACTCCTGAATAGTGGGTTTGAACTTTTCCCGGGTTAAAGACGGACTCATTGTGCCTGAACACAAGAATGATTCGCAATCTCGAAATAAGAATATTCCTTATTCGTTTATTTGAGAGGCTTTCCTTGTGAATTTCTTATGAAATTTCACCACCTGCCTGGTATTCGGGCTAAGATACCGGGGTAGCGCGACGACTCATGGCCATAAACCTGGCGTGTATCTTCCCATTGAGGAAAGGGTAAAATCCTTAACATGCCATCCCGAACTGATCCTCCGGTGATTGAGCAGTGGGTTAAGTTGAAGCTGCCAGTCCGCATCTGGGGGATGGACAGCGCCGGCCATGCCTTCCAGTTACGCACCGAAACCCGTGAAGTCAAGCGCACCGCGGCCCGCCTCAAGGCGGTCGAGGGCCTGAAAACCGGCGACGTAATCGGATTGCAATTTGAGGAATCGAAGGGTCGTTTCAAGGTGGCCCGCATTGGGGCCCCCGGCTCTCCCGATGATGGCAATGTTTTGATTGAGAGCCTGGTACCCGGTATTTGCCTGTGGAGCGACGTGCTGGCTCGGCAGGCGCCGGCCGCCGAAGGCGGTTATGCGGTGCCGGTAGTATCCACCATCGGCGTGCCCATACTGGAGAGGCGAAGCGTCAGTGTCGCCGACCCCGAGCAGGAGAGACGAAACAAGAATCGCCGCCAGGCCGAGCGGTTTCCCTGCGCGGGCACGGTCGAAGTTAATTCCAATCAAAGCAAATTTCCGCTGTGGGCCACCATCAGCGATGTCAGCTCGGGCGGATGCTATGTCGAGACCCGCACGCCGATGCCGCTGGAATCTCCGCTGGAAGTGAACATGAAGATCAGCGGCACCCATTTTCAAGCGCGCGGCGTGGTGCGCACCATGCACCCCATGGTGGGCATGGGAGTCGCCTTCCTCAGCATGAACGCCACCGCCGACCAGGAAGCTTTGCGGGCGTTGCTGAAGCAGTTGTCCGCCGAGGAAGTGGAGCAAAGTATTCCGGTATTTCCCACTTCAATCGATAGCGCCGGGGAGATGGACCGTGATGCGCAGGCGATGCTGCGGGTGCCGCAGTTGCTGGCGCAGGTCGCTGAAATGGAAGAGCTGTTGAAGAACACCAGCGCCCAGGGCCGCATCCTGAACGACTTTCACGAAGCTCTTTTTCACACCCAGCGAACTTTGGGTAACATCCAGCGCTTTCTTGATCTAAGCCGTAAGAAAGAAGATCCGTACAGCGTGCTGCAGTCGGTGCACGAGGAGCGCGTCCGCGTAGCCAACCAGTTGCTGACCCATCTGGCCATGGATATGGATTCGCTCGAAATCCACGCCCAGACCCAGGGAGTGGTTGATCTGCGCAAGGCCATACAGGGACTTTCGCAGCGCTTCTCCGCGCTGAACGCCGAAGGTTCCACCAGCCCCGAACGTTAGGCGTATGTCCAGGCCCGTTCCCATCGCAACCCGCGCCACGGTGGAAAAAAAGGTGGAGTTTCAGAACACTCTCACCTCCCACCATCCAGATTTGCCGCCGGTGTTGTCCACTCCACACATGATTGCCTGGATGGAAACCGCCTGCTTCAACGCCCTGAAGGATTTTTGCGAAGGCGACGAGATCACGGTGGGCACGGCGATTCACGTGGAGCATCGCGCTCCGTCTCCGCTGGGCAGCATCGTTACCGCCGCGGCGGAACTCGAACGTGTGGAGGGCCGCTTCTACATCATGCGCGTCATCGCCCGCGATCAGAAACAGGAGATCGGCAGCGGCACCGTATCCCGGGCATTCGTCAGCGTAAGCCGGTTCATGCAGAAGACCGCCGGGGGTTCTTGAACCGCGACTTTCTCAAGGGTCGTAAGAACGCCTACGGTTGTACAAATAGTCCCTCTAAAGAAAACCCCGCCCATCGATTGTCATTCTGACGAC
>JBBSHD010000106.1:0-7405 GCA_038253455.1 Terriglobales bacterium
AAGTAGGGAATGCCGGTCTTGCGCAAGGCGAGCCAGGTGCCAAAACTGTGAAACTGCCACACTCCGCGGATCACGACGGCGTCGTATTCCGCGGCATGCTCCCGCAGCCAGGGAATGAGACGTGGGGTGTACCCGTACCTGGTGATGGTTGGTCCCATGGCGTGCACGGTAAGAGGAGAATTTTGCAGCCATTCATCGGCGGAAGAATCCAGGCACAGAATCTCGTTGATATGACCTTGTTCCGCCATAGCCAGGGCCAGGCGCGTCAGGCCTTCCATGGGGCCGCCCGCCAGCGGATTCATGGACGCAATAATGTGGAGAATCCTCACGACAGGGATGTCCCCGCAACGGGGGAAGCCGGCGTCGTCATGGCGGGAACCGCATTCGACTCAGGAAACTTCAAGCCCGGCATGCGGAATTCATTGGCCAGCACCTTCGCCCATCCCCGCAGGCCGCGTTCCTGGCTCCGTCCGTTTTCCGGTCCCAGCCACTGCTGAATGGGAGTGCTGAAGCCGGTCTTGCGCCGGTTGAGCACCTCATCGGGCAGCAACTTCTGCATGAATCGGGCCATATCAGCTTTGACCGGCGGCTGGGGCGACATCAGCAGCGGCGCTATCTTGCGAAACAATTCGATATCCACGAAGGGTACGCGGATCTCCAGGGAATGTGCCATTCCCGCCCAGTCAGCGTCGCGCAATAGCTGATCGCGCATGTAGCTGGTTAATTCCAAAGCTGTGACCCGGGAACGCGCGCCCTTAATCTTCTCGATTCGCCGGTCGAGGGAAATTGCCGGTTGCAGCTGTTTCCATCCCTCGCGCACCACGTCAGCATCCATGAGTTCGGGCAACTCCCAGGGCATGAAAAGCCCGCGCCGCAGCAGGTAGGCCCCCCCGTAAGTCCCTCCGTATTCCATCAACCCCGCATACTTGGGGGAAATAAAACGTCGCAGCGACGCGTGAGACACCTGCCGAAAGGCACGGCCCAGGGATGATGGCACGTTGGCCATGAGTCCCACGATCCGGGGAATGTCTCTGTAACTGGGATAGCCGGCGAGCAACTCATCTCCGCCCACCCCCGAAAGAGCGCCCTTGAGGCCGGTCGCGGCGGTTACCTTGCTGACGAAATAGGTATTGACGCCGTCGATCGAAGGCTGGTCCATCGAATAGAAAAGGTGGTCCAAATCGCCCAGGAAATCATTTTTCGAAATCCACTGCGTTTGGTGCTGCGTGCCGCACGCTTCCGCCACCTTCGCGGCCAGCGGAGTCTCATCGTTTTCCGTGCCGCGATATTCCTGGAACCCAAGCGACACGGTGCGCAGGTCGGAATGTTCCCGGGAGGCCAGGGCGGTGATGGTGGAAGAATCCAGGCCCGCTGATTGGAATATTCCCACCGGAACATCGGCAATCAAATGATTGGAAACCGAATCCTGAATGATGGCGCGAAGGTATGCGTCTCTCTCTGCCAGGGGAAGGCCATGGCCGGTGTGACGTTCGGCTTCGATAAGGATTTGGGGAATGTTACAGAATTCTTTGAGGACCGCCTGACCATCTCTTCCGATGCGAAGGCTGTGTCCGGCCGGCAGGGCCCGTATGCCCTTATATAACGTTAGCGGATCAGGAACGTATCCCCAGAGAAAGAACTGGATCTGCGCGGCGGCGTCGATGCCAAAATTCCCGGCCCTGGATTCAAGCAGGGCTTTCACCTGCGAGGCAAATCGAAATGAGGATCCGTCGTCGCAATAATAAAGCGGCTTGATGCCGAACGGATCGCGGGCAAGAAATAATTCCTGGCGTTCATCATCCCATATGGCAAAGGCATACATGCCCCGGAGATCGGAGAGCATGCTCTCGCCCCTGGTCTTGAAAAGGTAGAGCAGAACCTCGGTGTCGGAATGGGATTGAAAGCGCTGCCCGCGGGATTCCAGATCGTGGCGCAGTTTCTGGTAGTTGTAGATTTCACCGTTGTAAACGATGACCGAAGTCCCCGAAGCATCGAGCATCGGCTGGGCTCCGGATTCGCTGAGATCGACAAACGAGAGCCGGCGGTGCCCGAGAACCACCGACTGGTCATGTGCGGTCCAGAGGCCCTTGCCATCTGGCCCCCGGCTGGCCATGCGATCGCGCATCCTGATGACTTCTTCGCGGTTGGGCGCCGTTCTGGCGCCATGGTTAAACCATCCTGTGATTCCACACATCGCTAGGTTCCCGGGAGTCCGAATGCAGGTGAGATAGATTTTCGCGGCGCGGCAATAGCAATTTTACCGCAAAGGACGTCTGCCCATCGACCGGGTATTAATCTACGTACCCAACCGAACGCTGAAAATACTTCAGCGAATCTGCCAGCGGCTGGACCGGTCGCGCTGGAGCGCCGGCGTATAGATAATGGGTTTCCGAGTAGGCCTTGTTCAAGAGGGAGGCGGCGCCCAGCACCGAAAAGTTTGGCAGACTGCTGCCCCTGAGCAGCACGCAACTCGTCCCGACAAAACAATATTCCCCGATCTCAACCGGCGCGGAGGATTGATGGGATCGCTCCAGGTCAATACTGTGGGTCAGAATCTGCGATCGGAAGCCCGCCATGGTTGTGAATCGCCCGATGGTGACCCGGTTGGTGCAGTCAATGAGGTGGCAATTGGTGAGAGCGCTGTGCTCTCCCAGGATGAGTTCAGGCCGGCGAGACTCCTGGTCAGCAAAGTGGCGGGAACCCGTGCCGAATGGAAACCCCGAGATCCAATTCAGGTTACCGATGATGGAGTATTCGCCTAATTGCAGTAACGCCATCCCCTTGCACACGTTCAGGTGGCCGATTCGAGCTCCAGCTTTCATGACCAGGCGCTCAGGATAGACCCACGAGTAGCCGATGCGAGCCTGCGCGTGAATCTCATAGCCGAGCATATGCACAAGCGCCAATCTGCGCAATTTCCACGGCAGGGGAATTACGAGCAGGGAAACGGCCCAGCGAAGTTTATGAATGGGGTAAGCCCTCTCCGCGCGTCGCCGATAAACCGGGCCATACAGGAGACGCTGCCACACGGCCCCCGGGGTGTTGGCGTATTTTCGTACCAGGAAGGCGGGAGCTAGTAATCGGTCTAACGCGGATTCGGGCCTCCCCATGATCTGCTGCGATAGTTTTCTTCCCTGTGTCTTTATGGCATCGTTACTAGCCGTGGAACCGGTAATGCTCCCTTGATGAATCCGGTAACCGCTCCAAGTCCGCTTGACCCGGGCAAACCCGGCCCCGGCCAAACCGAAATCGGCCCATAGTTCGGCATCCCAGCCAATCTTGTTATCGACGTTAAAGCCGCCACAACGCTCGAATATTTCTCTGCGGAAGAACGTGGAAGGCTGCATCAACGCGGAGGCCCAATAGGCGACACCCCTCAGGGAAAACCGATCCGAGTGGCTCACCCGGAGGGTGCGATCATTTTCGTCAATGACCAGGCAGTTTCCTGAAACGATATCGATGGCAGGGTGCGCGCTTAGATAACCTGCGGCCTCGGTCAGCGCGCCGGGAAGTAAAACATCGTCCGAGTTCAGGAAACCGAGCATTTCGCCGGTGGCATGGGTGAATCCGCGATTCAGTCCATCCGCCGCGCCGCGGTCGGGCTCAAAGATGATCTTGTGGATTTTGTCCCGATAGCGTTCGATGATTTCCCGGCTGCCGTCCGTCGATCCGGGATCGACGACTATATATTCAACGTCGGGATGGTCCTGGGAAAGTACCGAACGAATGGTTCTTTCCAGGAAGCGCGCCTGGTTATACGAGATCGTGACAATGGAAACTTTCATCGCGCAACGGCAGGGTTTCTCACCACGGCGCGCAAGGGGGCCCTGCGGGAAACCATACTCGCCGCGGGTACGAGGGAAGCCAGCATCACTACTACCGAATACGGAATAAACACACGTTCATCCGCCCCAAAAGGCGAGAACAGGATGGCCCAAATCAACCCAACGCTGAGGAAAGCGATCAGTGGGGCAATCTGGACCACCTGTCGTGCCATGCCGCTCAAAACGCGGAGGGGAAGAATAAAAACCCACAGCCAGAACAACGCCCCCATTACGCCGGCTTCGACCCAGGCGCCAAAAATAAAAGAGTGCGTGGCAATAAGATCGTCAGCGGATGCACCGATTTTATACCCATACTCCGCGCCGCGGGCTCTCCGAATGAATTCGTATCGCGAGTCCCGGGCCCAGGATCCATGCCCGAGCAGTAGTGAATCTTGAATCGCCGCGCCGGAGGAGAAAATCTCGCTCCTTCCTCCCAGGAGAATGCCAAGGTCGCCGCGTTGGGTTTCAAACTTTGCCCTCTCATCGGCGCCCAGCAGACCACTTTGTGCGGAACGGGAATATACCTCGCTAAAACCCCAGGCCGACGCGACCAGCCCCAGCATAAGAGCAAATAACCGAAGCCGGGCCTTCTTCGAATCGCGCCCCATTGCCGCCGCCAACAAACTTGCGATCACCGTGTAGCCCGCCGCGATGAAGCAAAAAGCGGCGAGACTGCGATATCCCAAATAGAGATTCAGGAGTGCTGCAGCCGCGGGGAATGCTGCGGTCCACACTGGAATGATTCCTGACCTGCCGCGATTAAGGGCAATCCCCAGGAGAATGATCGCCAAAGTGACCGGCGAGCCCAGGCCGAATTTCCATGGGTCCGATTCAGAGTAAATATTGGGAGCAAAATAAAAACCCAGGATTTGCCCCGCACTCAATCCTGCCGCGAAGAGGACAATGCGTCTTGCCCGCCCATCAATGAGCAGATACAACGAGCAGAAATTGAGCAGAGTAAAGGCAATCTTGGCCCAGCCTCGGGATGCATCGTGAAAAGAACTGTCCCGAACCAGGTCGGTCACAATCTGGCTCGCCAGCCACAGCAGTCCAAGCACGAGGAACTTCAGAGGAAGAGGCTTAAACAGACGCCCCCCACCCATAATAAGAAGCGCCGGCAGCATGAATAACAACAACACCTCGGAGGCAAAGATGTCCCCACCGATTTGAAACTTCAAGAAGATAAACATGGGAACCAGAAACACCACTACGTCGTAAAGCTGCAGCTGGGGCCCAGGCCCAAAATCTACTGCCTGCGCATCCGATGCCCGACTTTTTCGCAATACGTTAGTTTGCATATTTCAGAATTACTTCCCGTTTCATCGCTGCAGAAAGGCGCCTGCGCCCGTTCTTAGGTTTAAGGTCCTGGTCCTCTGTTGATCCGCGGCCCAAAGGGCAATGGTTGTCCACTCTGCCTTTGAAGTTGGGCGCATGTTCTCATCGAACAGATCGAAGCCGGCCCCATGTAGTAGATCTGCTACGGCTTCTGAGGACTCTTCCGCAACCTCACATACAATCTTAGGATGATAACCGAAAACCTGGGAAGCCCCTGAAAGAACAGCAAGCTCCGCACCCTCCACGTCAATTTTGAGCACATCGGGCGCGGGAAAATGCCCAAGCATCCAATCGAGGGTCACCATCATTACGGTCCGTGACTCCCTGATCCCGCCAGTTTGCGAATGACCTGTGCCTTCTAAAAAATTGCTGGATCGAGACCGGTTCGCTATGTGATATGTGGCGATGCCTACGTTGTTTGATACAGCTGTAGGCAAAATTGTCAGCGGGGCGTCGTTCGCGGGGCGCTGAGATTCAGAACGGTGCATTAATTCGGTCATATGGCAATCAGGCTCTACTGCGATAATGCGGCCATTTGGCCCGGCCAAGCGAGCTGCGGCAAAGGCAAACAATCCCATGTTCGCGCCAATGTCCCATACGATGTCATCCTTGGAAACCAGTCGGGATGAGACAGATAGCAATGCCGGGTCGAATTTATCCAGCGGCTGAATCCAAAGTCGCAAAGCGGTTTCCGGGGTGATGAATATTCTTCTGCCTCCCGGCGGCAACCGACGGCGGAAAACAACTCCCCGGCTTAATTTTTCGGCATATCTCCGAATGGGTGCGTCTGCTTTCAAGAATTTCAAGATCATTATTTCATCTCCCCCGAGCGGCCTGCATCGCAATCTCTCACATCTGCTTGTGGCTGGCATTCGGTAACTTTGGTGTTGCCAAAGTTTTCCTGGCCCCGAGGCAGAATTATATATTCTGGTCAGATGCGCTCTGGCCGATTCAGTGCTTTCGAATCCGAATCCTAGATTATTTCGGTTTACAACCGGAGGTCTGATCTCAGCAGGTTAATATCGCCCACCTGGTGCCGTCGATATGTTTTACGTCGAAGCCTTTCTTTCTCAAGGCCATACATGCGATATAGCTGCCTGCAAGGTGGCTCTTCATGCTGGGATGCGTATCGTGAAAGAGAATGAGGCCACCCGGCCGCATATAGCTGTGCACCTTTTCAAAATCGTTGAGGACATAATCGGTGTCATGACAGGCGTCGATGATGGCGAGATCAAGCGTGGACTTTTCGATATATTTAGCCAGGTCCAGGTGCAATGTATTCTGAAAAATCTGGACGACCCTGTCCGCCGCAGTGTGCTTGCGATAAACCCGGCCAATCTCTTCCCGAGTTAGACCGTAGGTGACGAGTTCTCCTGTCTGCTCTTCCACCGGCGCGTTTACCGTATAGACTGTGGCGCCGGGGCTGTTGAGACAGATGTTGGCCACGGTGTTTCCGTGCGCCGTTCCCAGTTCGAGGACGGTCCTGGGCTTTCGATCAACGATGATGCTCATCAAAGCATGGAAATCATCATGCGCCTTGGTTCCGTAATAGGGCGGCAGGCAAATGTCTTCGAGGATCGGTTGCTGGGGTTGGGCCTTGGGATCGGCATATGCACTCAGCGAAACCGTCGGCAGCCGGTATTTCACCATCATCGCGGCGCCGCCCAACCGCGCCACCTCGCGGGCCGCCCGGCGTTGAATTCGAGTAGTGAGATTTCGGGAAGTCATAAACGAGAGAATATCTAGTGTGCGCTAAGGTGATGATATCAGCACCGCTTCGAGTTGCGCGACCTGCTGACGCCGGTTGCGGCCATCTTCTGAAGCTTTCAAACGACTGCTTCAGGGCCTTCTGGTGTCAGCATCGCGGAAAGCTTTTTGCCCAGCAACTCCCGCAATTGGCCCAGATGGAAAAGAGCGTAGCAGGCCGAGAACAACACAATCATTGCACCCGCCGCAGCGGCGGTAAGCTCAATTTTGGGCCACTTCGCGCCCCGCTCTGCCAGCCATGCACACAGCGGAACCCCTAAAAGAGTGATCGCAAAAAAGCGATAAACGGGGTATGGCGTAACGCTCGCATCGTAACGGAAGAGCCGGCGATTCAAGCGATAGATCAGGAAAACCTGCGAGATCTCGGCCACCAGCCACGCCGAGAGTAAACCGGTAATTCCAAAAATAATAATTAGAGGATAGGCGGCCACGCACATGAGCAGGTAACTGGTAAAGCTGATCAAGGCCAGTTCGCGATG
>JBBSHD010000107.1:0-7393 GCA_038253455.1 Terriglobales bacterium
GACGACTTTTGGGGCTTTGCTACTCCTGCAGGCGGGTGGTGGAATCGCGCTCGGGGTGGCGCTAGGGTACCTTACTTACCGCCTTATCCGGATGGTCGACAGCTATCGGGTTGAGGTCATGCTAACGCTCGCGCTGGCTATGGGGGGCTATGTGCTGGCCGATGAGCTTCGCCTCTCCGCTCCGCTTGAGGTCGTCGCCGCAGGACTGATGGTAAGCGGAACGGCGCGGCGCTTCGCGATGTCCGCCACAACCCGGGAGCACTTGGAGACATTCTGGGAGCTAGTCGACGACATTATGAATGTCGTACTTTTCCTCCTGCTGGGGCTTCAACTGCTGGTACTTCCGCTGAGTCTCTCGCTGCTGACTGCCGGCCTGATCGCGATTCCGGTGGTGCTCTTTGCACGCTTCGCCAGCGTGACAGCAGTGGTCCGGATGCTGGCGCTCTGCCGTCAGAGAGTTACGGGAAACGTGATGGTGCTGACTTGGGGAGGATTGCGCGGAGCGCTTGCGGTGGCTCTTGCGCTCTCCCTTCCTCGCGAACCGGCGGGCGAACGCAACCTGCTGCTCGCAGCAACCTACGTGGTAGTTGTCTTCTCGATCCTGGTTCAGGGGCTAACGATCTCGCCACTTCTTCGACGGTTGCAGACACGCGTAGGAAACGTTCCATGTTGACGCTCCGAATCTACGCCTTGTCGGCAAGAAGCCGACGCGAACTGTTGGTTTCGTGTAGCAGGGCATGTCGAAATACCATAGGTCAAGGAGCCGGGAGCCGTGACGATGTCCTTGCGGAATAAAGGAATCGTCTCATGGGATATATCGAAGGTGAAGGGCGGATCCAAGGAACATTGTTTCCAGTGGTGTTGGATGACTTTGTCCCACCGTTCGCGGACGGATCACCCTCGTCCCTCACTCAGACTCGCGATGGCTGGAATGCTGGTTGCCGTGCTCCCACTGCGCAATCTATAGTCTTTTGAATGGTGAGCAATATTTATGCGCTCCTTTTCATCTTGCTCTTGTTGCTGCAAAACTCTCCCGCGGTTTCGGCCAAGGCCGACGTAGTCTCGTTCCGCAGTGGAGAAATCACCCTGAAGGGCACGCTCTACAAGCCCTCGGGGAAAGGGCCGTTTCCGCCGGTCATTTTACAACCACGGCAGCGCTCCCGGCATGTTGAGCCAGCAGGCATTTGAAGCTCTTGGCCCTGTATTTGCGAGTCATGGATGGATTTTCTTTGGACCTTACCGGCGGGGACAGGGCCTGAGCGCTGAAGCAGGCCCGTACATTGGCGATGAGATCGCTGCGGCGGAGAAAAAAGGCGGCATCAAATCCGGCGCCGAAACCATGGTGCGGATCCTCCAAACTGACCACCTGAACGACCAGATGGCGGCGCTGGCGTGGCTGCGCGCCCAGAGTTTCATTAAGCCGCAACAGATTGCCGTGGCCGGAAATTCGTTCGGCGGCATCGAGGTTGTGCTTGGGTCTGAACGGGCTTCCTACTGCGCCGCGGTCGATTCCGCGGGTGCCGCGCAAAGCTGGGCCGCTGCGCCCGAAGTCCAGGCGGTGATGACGCGGGCCGTCCGCAATGCGCGCGCGCCCATCTTCTTCTTCCAGGCCGAAAACGATTATGACCTGTCGCCGAGCCGGGTGCTTTCGGCTGCCATGAAGGATGCGGGCAAGGAATTTGATGTCAAAATCTATCCCCCGTTCGGCAAGTCCACGCATGACGGCCACCCTTTGGCTATTTCGGCAGCGCGGTTTGGAGCAAAGACGTGTTCCAGTTTTTGGACAAGCACTGCCGCAAATAAGCCGGTTACTTCACCATTTTTGGCGCCGGACTCACCCCCGCCACCCCGTCTGCCATCACTAAACTGCGGGTGATATCGGTCAGCGAGATGATCATGCGCTTGCCGTCGGGCGAGATTTCGAACGTGTCAATAGTTTCCCCGGGCTCGACGCTGCCCAAAGTCCGCTTCGCATTGGTACTGGGAGGGAAGTCCTGCGTGTACACCGTAGTCCCATTATTGGAAGTGCGGGATTGAAAGGCGATTGCCTTGCCATCGGGCATCCAGCGCGCTCGGGCGCCAAAAAAGTTAAAAGGCTGGAGGGCGCCGTCAGCCATTGATGCCACACGGATCTGCGAATCAAAAGCGGCCCCAAATCCGCTGGAGGGGGGAAGGTGAAAAAGGACGTATTTCCCGTCGGGGGAAATATCAGGCCAGGCCGCCATGCCGGATTTCAACTGGGTCGCCTGCGAACCATCCCAGCGGACTTTCCAGACTCCCCGTTTCTCCGGATTGCCCGAAGCATAGACCACCCAGCCGTCGGCAGAGGCGGTTGGGTTTTCAGCATCGAAGCCGTCGTTGCTCACCTGGTGGGCGGCGCTGCCGTCGGCATCGGCCATCCAAATTTCGAAGTGGCCGCTTCGATTCGAGCTCCACACCAGGTGCTTGCCATCAGGTGTCATGGCCGGGTCCCAATCATCCGCTTCGTTGTCGGTCAGGCGTCGGATGGTTCCGACCTTGGTGGAAACCTCCCAAATGTCGTTATTGCCGCTGCGATTCGAAGTAAATAATACCCAGTCTCCCAGCGGAGAATAGAAAGGCTGGCGGTCAACGCTGCTGCCATGAGTCAGCCAGGTGGCCGGTGGTTTTCCGGCTGGCTCGGCGCCTGCGCCCAGTGAAAATTCTTTAAGGTTTTTCCGCAAACTTACGACACCGAACATCACCCGTCCTGGCGCGACCACTTCAACTGACGAGATGGGAACCTGGTTGGTGAACAGTATTCGAGTCTTATGCGAATCAATTTCCTGCAGGACCACGCGGCTGGCGGAGCTCGAGCTCATGTTCTCATTGAGAGAGACCACGGACGAACTTTCCGGCTGGGAATAAATGAGACCGTTTTCCGCCCAGGCCGGCGCGGAAATTTCTCCGCCGGAAAATGGCGACGCAATAGTTCGCTGGGCGCCATCGAGAGAGAGAAGCAGAAGGTCTTTGTGTGAAGCGCCCACGACCCCGCCGCCCAGGTGTCCCACCATTGCGACATAGCGTCCATCGGCCGACCAGCGCGGAAAGCCGAAGAGGCCCTTCAGAGAGGCAATCTGCTTGATGGCGCCGTCGGCGATGGTCAGCACCCCGGCGATGGTCATGATCTCTCCGACGGGATTGTTCACGCGCAGAAACACGATCTGCTTTCCGTCGGGGGACCAGTCAGCTTCAACGGCGCCAGCAATCAGTTTTCTCGGCTCACCGCCTACCATGGGAATTTGATAGATGGAGCTCAGATCGCCTTCGCGCCGGGTAAACAGGATCATGGAACCGTCCGGCGAAAACCGGGGCAGTGTATCCATACCCGTGGTGAGAGGCACTTCTCCACCGCCAATGAATTGTTTCAGCCATAATCGGCGATTGCCATCGCGCCTGGAAACGAAAGCGACGGTATGGCCATCAGGCGATATTGAGGGCAGGTAATCGCTGCCGGAGAAGGTGATCGTGCGGAGAATGGGAACGCCCGCCTCCGCCTTGTGAAACCAAACGCTTGAGCTGACGGCACCGATTACCGCTCCCAGAAAAATCAGCCCAAGCGTATAAAACCATTTCTTCGCGACAACCGATCGGGGGGCTGCCGACGCCGCCACAGCGTATGCAGCCGAAGTCTTTCCCATCTCTGAAAGATGCTGCTTGATTCCCTGCAGCTCGCGCGCCAGGTCACGGGTGGATGCGTAGCGATCGTCCGCATCTTTTTGCAGGCAGCGCTCAACCAGCCAGCGCAGTGGAGGCGGCGTCTGCGGATTGAGATCTCCCACCGGTTCGGGGTCCTGCTCGATAATGGCCGCCATGGTTTGGGCCGAGCTATCGCCGCGAAACGGCCTTCTTCCCGCGCACATTTCGTAGATCACGGTGCCAAGGGAAAACTGGTCGGAACGAAAATCAACAGCCTGGCCTTTGGCCTGCTCCGGTGACATGTACCCTACGGTTCCGAGAATCAGGCCGGGGTTGGTTCCCGAGGCCAGGGTTGCCATCTCCGGAGAGAATTGATCAGGGAGCGGCGAAACTCGTGCGAGTCCGAAGTCGAGGATCTTTACCAGGCCGTCGCGCGTGACCATGATGTTTTCCGGCTTGAGGTCGCGATGGACGATGCCCACGGCGTGCGCCTTCGCCAGCCCATCGGCAATCTGTGCGGAGACCTGCAATATTTTCTTGATGGCCAGCGGGCCCGCTTCGAGCAATTCGCGCAGGGTCTTGCCTTCGACGAGTTCCATGGCGATGTAGGCCGTGTCCCCGACCTTGCCGATGTCGTAAATGGAAACGATGTTGGGATGGTTCAGCGCGGAAGCCGAGCGCGCTTCCTGCTCGAAACGGCGCAATCCTTCGGGGTTCGCGGCAAGTTCCGACGTAAGTACCTTGAGAGCCACCTCGCGACCGAGGTTGCTCTGCTTGGCCCGATAGACTTGGCCCATGCCACCCTCTCCCAGCAACGCGCCGATATCAAACGGGCCGAATTGGGCGTCGGGTGTGATGCTCATGAAGCAGGATTATAAAGGTCGGTCATGGGCTGGGGAATCTCGTGAGTCGATGGTACTCAATTTTCGGCGGTGGTGGGGTCGATCACGTTTCTGATCTGGGAAACGCGGTTGGCCGGGAACCCTCCCTGGCTGGCGTGGTCGCGGATCGTCTGCTCGTCCGGCGCGATGTAAACGCAGTAGATCTTATCGTCGGTCACGAAGCTGGTGAGCCATTGGATCTGGGGACCAAGGTTGCGCAAGACCGAACATGACTTTTGCGAGATCGCATGTAGTTCAACTTTCGAAAGTTTTCCTGCTCCGGGTATGTCCCGCTCGATTACAAACTTTGGCATGTCATCACTCCCCGTATTAAAGTGGCGCTCTTGCGCCCGTAATACCGAACCATTGTATCGATGCCGGCACGCGGGGTGCGGATAAAGTGCGGTTTGTCGCAGGGAAGTGAGCGGCAGGCTTCGCGCAAGGGACACAACTCGCTTGGATTTCTGCCGCCGCAGGGAAACAAAGGATTCCTCGATTATGCTCGGAAAGACAACTCGGTGGGGAATGTCGATGAGCCGGCCCGCGGCGGTCGCTCCACCTCCAATTTCCCCTGGCTCCGCATTTTGTTTGTTTCACGCCCGGCAACCGCTATATCCTCGCTTGCATGCGACTTGCGCCCGGCGCCCGGCTTGGCCCTTATGAGATTCGCTCTGCTCTTGGAGTGGGCGGAATGGGTGAGGTTTACCGGGCGCGGGACACCCGGCTGGGACGCGACGTCGCACTCAAGATTCTGCCCGAGCCCGGCGGGCTCGATGCCGAGCGCCTGCAGCGATTTGAGCTCGAGGCGCGCGCGGTGGCCGCGCTGAATCACCCCAACATCATGGGGATATTTGATGTGGGGACCCACGAGGGCATCCCTTATCTCATATCAGAATTGCTCGAGGGCGAGACCCTGGGGCATCTGCTGCATCACTCTGCTCTGCCGGTGCGCAAGGCCATCGACTACAGCGTGCAGATCGCTTCGGGCTTGGCGGCCGCACACGACAAGGCCATCGTGCATCGCGACCTGAAGCCGGAAAACCTGTTTGTCACCCGCGATGGCCGGGTGAAGATACTCGACTTCGGTCTGGCCAGGCTGGCGCAGGCGAAGTCCGCAGCCGGCTCCGATGGCACCACTGTGGACTTCATGGAGACCGAAGTCGGCCGCAAGCTGGGCACTACCAGCTATATGAGTCCCGAACAGGTGAAGGGGGGCATCGCCGATCATCGCTCCGACATTTTTTCTTTTGGGCTGGTGCTCTACGAGATGCTTTCCGGGCACCGCGCCTTTCGTCGGGAGACCACCGCGGAGACCATGGCGGCCATCCTCAAGGAAGATCCTCCCGATCTCGCCGGCGGAGGATTACATCTTCCCCCCTCGCTTTATCGCATCGTGTGCCGCTGCATCGAGAAAAATCCGGCGCAGCGCTTCCAATCCGCCCGCGATCTCGGCTTCGCTCTCGACAACATTGACCTGTCGAGCAGCAGCCACGGCGAGACCGCGCCGGAACGTTTTCGCGGGAAGCACCGCATCGGCAACCGGAAGATCGCCACCCTGGCGGCGCTTTTGCTGGCGCTGGCGGCCGGCGGACTGGCGTTGCGGGGCTGGTTCGCGCACCCTGCGCCCCCGATTTATACCCAGGTAACATTTCGCAAGGGATATATAAGGACGGCGCGCTTTGCCGCCGATGGCCAGACCATCATCTACGCCGCCGCATGGGACAAGCCTGCGCTCATGCTGTATTCCACGCGGGTGAGCGGCGCTGACCGCCGCAACCTTGAGATTTCCTCCGGGGACATTCTGGCGGTGTCGCGGACCGGCGAGATGGCGGTGGCGCTCGATCGCGCGCTGGCGCGGCTGTGGACCACGCCCGGCAGGCTGGCCACTCTGCCCGCCGGCGGTGGAGAGCCGCACGAGCTGCTGGATGGCGTGATCGATGCGGATTGGGCCCCTGACGGCTCGCACCTCGCCATCTCGCGGGTCATGAATGGCCGCGTGCGGCTGGAGTATCCCATCGGGAAAGTCTTGTATGAGACCAATGGCTACGTCAGTCATCTACGCTTCTCGCCGCAGGGAGACGTGATCGCGTTCATGGACCATCCTTTCTACGGCGATGATCGCGGCTCCGTCGCGATGATCGATCTGAAGGGCAACAAGAAGGATTTGACCCGGGAGTGGGTGGCCGAACAAGGTTTGGCGTGGTCGCCCAACGGCCGCGAGATCTGGTTCACGGCGGCCGACCGTTTCGATCGCGCGCTCTACGCTGTGACCCGCTCCGGGCGGCAGCGAACGGTGTTGACCGCGCCCGCAAGCCTGCTGATCGAGGACGTTGCCGCGGATGGCCGCGTGCTGCTGACCGGCGAAGACTTTCGCGGAGAAGTGGTCACCGGCGACACCCAGAGCGGCGAAAGCAGGCAAATCACCTGGCTGCAGTATATGGACGTCGAAGACGTCTCGCGCGACGGCAAACTGATGCTGCTTAATGACTATGCCAGCACGTTGTCGGGAGCGGATTACGCGCTGTATGTCGCCAAGCCCGATGGAACGCCGGGAGTGCTGGTGGGTAGGGGCATGGGCGGCGGCATTTCGCCGGACAACAAGTGGGTAACATCTATTCTGCCCAGCGACACCAGTAAGGTCCAGCTCTTGCCCACCGGCATCGGCGAACCCCGCATCGTGACCGCCGGGGGATTCAGCTACCACCACGCCTGGCCGGCCAGCGACGGAAAGCGCCTGGTCGTCTCTGCCAGCGAAGCCGGGCGTCCCCCACGCATGTGGGTGCAGGATATCGACGGCCAGAAACCGCGGCCGCTCACCGGCGAAGGCGTCACCGGAAAGCTGGTCAACGTATCCC